>NZ_JAPFCG010000026.1:0-90992 GCF_026240995.1 Pseudomonas sp. DCB_BI
CCCCGCAGGCTTGAGGCTGATGCAGTACCTGGGGAAACAACTGGCTTGCTCAATTTCTAGAATCCAGCGCGATCCCTGTGGGAGCGGGTTTACCCGCGAACACCGGCGGAGCCGGTGCCATGCACCGTGTTGGATTCTTCGCGGGACAAGCCCGCTCCCACAGGTACCCCCGCAGGCTTGAGGCTGATGCAGTACCTGAGGAAACAACTGGCTTGCTTAATTTCTAGAAACTAGCGCGATCCCTGTGGGAGCGGGCTTGTCCCGCGAACACGGGCGAAGCCCGTGCCATCCACCACGGCGTGGGTTTCGGGGGCAAGCCCGCTTCCACAGCTGGGCAACCCGTTCGTCGTTCAGCATTGCGGTTTGCTGTTCGATCTCAACCCATTCACCGCTCTCACTCCAGATTCTAATGCCCTATCAAGACACAAGCGGGCATGTCCGCGAAGAAACCAACGCGGTGGAGGGCACCGGCGTTGCCGGTGTTCGCGGGTAAACCCGTTCCTGCAGGTGTGTGTTGCCTGCATCAGCTGTGACAGCAGTGGGGCTTGTCCGGCTGCCCTGCATAGCGGTCATGGTGGCGCACCCAGTCCATGGTCCCGCTTTCATTACGTCCCAGTGGCGCAATGTCGAGGAAGTTGTAGGTATTGACCAGGATGTCCAGCCCGCGGGCATAGGTCGAGTAGGTGTGGTACACGCTGCCGTCCGTGTCGCGGTAGAACGCACTCAAGCCGGGCAGCTCGCTTTCATTGCCGTCATAAGGCTCATAGTTGTACTGGCGCTCGCCTGCATTGCCAACACTTACGCCAAAGTCCTCGTTGAAGCCGCTGCCATGCGACGAATACCAGCGGAACTGCCAGCCCATGCGCTGGCGGAATGCCTGGAATTCGGCATAGGGCGCGCGTGACACGGCCACCAGCGACACGTCGTGGTGGGTCAGGTGCAGGTTGGCGCCGTCAAAGTGGTCGGCCAGGAACGAGCAGCCGGGGCAACCCTCGCTCCAGCCTTCGGCGAACATGAAGTGGTATAGGAGCAATTGGCTCCGGCCTGCGAACAACTCGCCCAGGCTCAACTCGCCGTCTGGCCCGTGGAAGCGATAGTCGTGCTCGACTTTGACCCAAGGCAGTGCGCGACGCGCTGCGGACAGCGCGTCGCGGTGGTGGGTGAAGGCTTTTTCGTGCAGCCACAGTTGCCGGCGGGCCGCCAGCCACTGGCTGCGGGAAACCACCGGGTGCCTGCTTTCGCTGGTGCTCATGGTGCTTCTCTCCACGCTGTGGGATTCACACACTAGTCGAGCACGTGCTCGGTGAATCGACAGGCACCGGTGGCCGGGCGATGAGCGGAAGCCCCTCAGCCCGAATGGGCGATATGCCCCTCGGTCCGTTCATCGGCCGCCTCATCCTCGCCGGGCAATGCAGTGATCACGCTGAAGTCGCTGATTTCCACCTTGCCGCCGCCATAGCCCAGCAAGTGGAAGGAGAAAGCCTTGCGCTCGGTCGGGTTGTCGAAGCCGAACTCCATTTCCAGCGGCTGGTCGGCGGTGACTTTGACTTCTTCCGGCAGGCCCAGTGGCACATCCTGCTCCAGCTGCTTGGCCTTGAGCTGGATGTAGGCTGCACGCTTGGGGTCCAGCGAGCGTACCTTGACCCGCACGCGAGTATGCGAGCCCTCGGGCATTTCCAGGTACTGGGCGCCAATCAGGTTGTCGGCCCAGTCATCCTGAATGCGCTTGCGCAACTTGATCGGCGCAGGGCCGCCGAACTGGTAACGCAGGTTGAGCGGGGTTTGCATCAGGGACTGATCCAGTACCCCGGCCAAGGCGCCAACCTGCTGACCGAGCAAGCTGTCGCCGGGCCCCAGGTAGCGGGCCTGGTCGGCGATGAAGCCTTCGCTGGCGTAACGCCTGCAGCGCTGCTGGAAGTCGCACTCGGTGAACACGCCCTGGCCATTGTGGTAGCGCAGCATGCCGTTGGTGTAGGCGATCATCTCACGGCCAGTGTCATAGTCGCGGTACAGCGAGCGACCGCCCAGCGCGATGGGGATGGGCAGTGAGAAGTAGTCGAGCAGCGATGTCGCCAGGTCGACATGGCCGTATGTGCCACGCTTGATGTGCGGCAACTGGGCCTGCTCCGGTGCCAGGGTAAGGTTGAAGCCCCACGACGAAGCCAGGCGCACACCATCGATGCCGTGGGACTCGTCGGAAGTCAGCACAACCAGGGTGTCCTTGAGCACGCCCTGACGTTCCAGGCCGTCGAGAAATGCCCCGACGGCATCATCCAGGTAGGCCACCGCCGCCTGTTTCGGGGTGTCGTAGCGTTCAAGGTATTCGGCCGGGGCCGAATACGGCTGGTGAGTGCCCACGGTAAGCAAAGTCAGCATCCAAGGCTTGTCCTGCTTCTGCAACTGGCCGACGTAGCCCAAGGCACCTTCGAAGAACGCGCGGTCATCCTTGCCCCAGGGAAAATCCAGGTAATTCTTGTTGCGGAACCACTCCAGCCCGTGCACCGAGTCGAAGCCGATGTGCGGCATGATGCGGTCCTTGGCCATGAAGCGCAGGCCTGCGCCCTGTAGGTAGTGGGTGGTAAAGCCGGCCTGGCGCAGTTGCGCCGGCAGGCAGGCCTGGTTGCGTTCGTTCTGGGTCAGCAGCTCCACGCCCTTGGGCGTGCCGTTGGCCAGTTTGTCGTAGTCACCGCACAACATCGCGTACAGGCCGCGGATGGTTTGATGAGTGTGTAATACGTAGTCAGGGGTGTTCATGCCGCGCTCGGCCCACTTGCTGAGCTTGGGCATGAGGTCTTCGTCGAAACGGCTGTGCAGCGCCTGGCGGTTGGGCCGCAGGTAGGCGCCGGGGATACCTTCCATGGTGATGACCAGCAAGTTGCGCGCGCTACCCGGGCCGGCAAGCAGGCGTTGGCCATGCAGGTCGGATTGGGTCAGGCCGGCGCTGGGCAGCGGGGTGAAGGGCTGTGTCTGGCCCATCCAGCCTTCGACCTGGCGTTGCAGGTCGCCGACACCGGCAGACATCAGCTGGTGAGTGAGGTTGTATTGCCGCCACTGGTCGGCGTCCGAAGGCAGCACGTGTTGGCTGCCCCAATGGGCGGCGAACAGCAGTACCGGTATGGCCCAGGCCTTGCGCGGCAGAGGTTGGCTGAGCGCTGCGCGGCTGCGCCAGGCGCTGGCCAGCCAGGCCAGCAGGCCGCCGCCCATGACCCAGGGCAGCCAGGCATGGGCCATACCGCCGCCGGTCGAATTTTCCATGAACTGCGGGTCGAGCAAGTAGGTCAGGTCGGCGCTGGTGGGCAGGCGGCCCACCGCGCTTACAAGTTCGGCAGAGGCGACCCAAAGAGCCGCCCAGGCCAGCAGTATGGGGAGGGCCAGCCACCATGGCCGGCGGTGCAGCAGCAACAGCAGCAGGCTGCCGAGTGCGAGGTCGGACAGGTAACCGAGCGGGTTGGACCAACCCAGCATGGCGCGCGTACCCAGTGGGATCACCAGCACCAGGCCTGCCAGGGCGGCAAGCCGGATACGTGGGTGGTCGGACAGGTTCTTCACAAAAACATCCCTTTTGCCATTAAATCGTCATACATCTGTGCATGATGATAACAGGCCAGGGCAGGTAACGCGGTCGGCTACAAGGCTGGTAACCATTTGCCGGGCCCGCCTGGCGGGGCCCGGCCAGTTGTAACTGTCAGAAGTAGTAGGGGAATTTCAGGCTGAAGGAAAAGTCCGGGGCATCATCGGTCAGACCAATGGACAGGTTGGGCACGATGGTCAGGTTGTCGGTGGCGGCGAAGGTCAAGCCGATGTTGAAGTTGGCGGCGTTATAGTCACTGTTGGAGATCGACTGCCAGTCGCCGCCGTCCGGTTTGATCTTGCTCTTGCGGGCGAACTGGTCCGACACCGAGAACGACATGCTCATCTTCTCGTTGAGGGCAAAGGCGATACCGCCGCCGATCTGCCAGGAGTCGCCGAGCTTGACGTCACCCGGGACCTTGCTGTTGACCTGCGGGCTGATGTCGCTGAACGAGTCCTCCATGTTGTAGGTGTAGGACAGGCTGCCGAACAGCACGGCCGGGTCGAAGGTTTTCACCAGCGATATGCCCGGGGTAATCGACCACACGCCATTGCCGGTCGGCAGGCTTTCCGGTACCGACAGGTTGCTGTTGCCATCGACCTCGCGCAGCTTGATGCCGTACGGGTCCTTGCCTGTCGGCGCCTTGATGCGCAGGGTTGCGACTGCGTCGGGCCAGGTTTCGTCCTCGTCGAGGAACTTGTAGGCCACGCCGACGTTGACATCGCCAATCTCGGGGTCGCGGGTCACCGACGCGTCAGACGTGCTGGCCCCGGCGCCACCTGCGCCACCCGACGAGTAAGTCGACTCGCGGTACACCACGGGCACGTTGATGTCGAACTGCCAGCGCTGCGCCAGGTTGTAGCGCGCGGTCATGTCCAGGGTCCAGTTATCGGCCTTGATGCGGTCGAGGTTGATGCTGCCGAGAAAGATCGAGTCCAGGGCCAAAAAGCCGTTGAGGGTCAGCGCACGGGTATCGTAATGGGTATAGGTGACGCCGGTTTCGAAGCTGAACTTGCCCCCGCCAAAGAATCCGCTGGCTTCGTCATACAGGTTGGAAACGCTTTGCGCCGGCTCGGAATCGGCCGTCAGCGCTTGGCCGTAGGAGCTGCCTGTGGTGCCCGGTGCGCCAGAGGCAACGGTCTGTGCACCTTTCACGCCCTCGGCGGGAGACTTGACCAGGCGTCTGGGTTGCGCGGCAGCTGGGGCCTCCTCGACCTGGCGCACACGTTGCTCCAGCACCATCAGCGCCTGTTGCTGCGCCTCATAGCGGCGTTTGAGTTCAATCAGTTCCTGTTTCAGCGCTTCGACTTGTGGGTCGGCGGCTGCGTAAAGTGCGGTGGCGGGGGCCAAGGTAGTCAAGCACACAAAAGCTCTGAGCGTAAAAGATCGGTACATGGAGTTGCCGTCCCTTCCAACTACTTTTGATGAGACTGAGCGTAGATCAGTATCCGAAGGTGCGAAGACCTTTGAGCTGGTCGAGGCTACCGTTCAGCGAAGCCGCTGTCGGCACGCTCTCGCGCATGACAACGTTCAGGGTGGTGACGTTGTTGACCAGGTTGCCGTTGCCAAGCAGCGTCGAGTTCTGCAGCAGGCCACCTTGGGCCAGGCGTTGCACGCTGCTGCCCTGGTTGTTGCTGGCATTGATGTTGACCTGCACGCCCACACCACTGGAGGACACACTGAGCGCGCCGGCGCCATTTTCCCCGACCAGGGTCTGCCCGGCGGCCAGTACCTGGCCTTGCTGTTGGACGGCGGGGGCCTGGTTCGCTTTGGTCACGTTGATATCGACGTTGTTGTAAGCGGCGTTGTTGTCACCGGCGGCACGGACCACCTGGGTCACACCTTCGGTGGTGGTCAGGCCTTTGCCGCCCGTTACCACGCCAGTCCCGGCAGTAGAAGCGCTGCTCGGCGACGTACCTGCGCCTTTTTTATCAATCATCGATACATAGAACTGGGGTTTGATGGTCGATTGCTGAACTTGCAGCGTTGACGTTGCCCCGATCACATCCCCTTTTGTATTTTGCCAGGTGCTGGACATGACGATGCCGAAGCTCACGATTCGTCCGGGCATCACATAGCGGCCCCGCAGGTTCGCCAGCTCCTGGTCCTTCAGTTCGATGGGTTTCAACACCTCTGCGTGACTGGGCAAGCTGGCTGCCAGGCAGGCGATGGCCAACCACAATGAAGTCTTCATGAAATGCTCCCTGGAGCCTCATGCTCCTTGTCATTAGAACAGTCGTTAGAAGAAGTCGCTTTTGATGAAGCCGAAGTCCAGCAACTCTGCGTCCTGCACGGGGGTGAAGTTGTTCACCCGGCCCTTGGCGGTCAGTGGCAGGGGCGGGTCGAGCAGGATGTTGTTCTTGTCGTAACCCTGGCCGATCACGGCGAAGATGATGCCGTTCCAGCCCTTGAGAAAATCGTCGACCTTGTAGCGCCGGTGCCCCAGCACGGGATCACCCACATATACCCAGCCCCTGTCGACTTTTTGCATGACCACGAAGTGTTTGTAGCCACGCACGTCCATCAGCACCACGACCGGAATGCGCACGCTGTGCAACGTGTCGGGGGCTACCCGGTAGCCGCGGGCACGCATGCCCAGGCTTTCGACGTAGCGTTTCATGTCGAGCATCGAGAAGCCCTGGGTACGCACCAGGTCCTGGTCGGCGTGGGCGAGCATGCCTTCGATGATCTGGTGTTCGTCGACGTCCAGCCAGTAGGCCTGGCGCAGGATGGTCGCCAGCGCGGCGGCGCCGCAGCTGAAGTCGGTCTTCTGTTGCACCAGGTCGGCGAACTTGCGTTCGCGTAGGCTCTGGATAGGCTTGAACACGACAGCGCCGCCCGGCAGGACGGACAGCGGCATTTGTGCAGCTTCGCTCACGCTGGCCAGGCACAGCAAAAACGCCAGGGCAATAATGCGCATGATCGGATGCCTTCTTGTTCTGTGGAAGAAAGGCCCCCCGAAGGGGGCCTCAAGCGCAGCGATCAGAACGAGGTGTTGGAGATGGCCAGCGAGTTGCTTTGCTGGTTGCCCACACCGGCAGCCACGTTCACGCCCAGGTTGCCGCTGCCACCGTTCACCGAACCGCTAAGGGTTGCAGTGTTGGTAACTGGGTTGGCCCAGCCGGTCGGGGTCAGCACTTGGAAGGACACGGTATTGCTCAAGTCGTAAGCACTGCTTTCGCTGTAGCTCTTCGAGACGTCGTTGGACGACTGATGCGATTTCTCGCCAGACTTGGCGTATTCGGACGCCGAAGCGTTCTCGTACGAGGACTCGTGGGACTTCGTGTACGAAGAATCGCGAGACTTGTCATACGACGATTCGCGCGACTTGTCGTAGTTGGAGTCGAAGGCCTTCTCGAACGACGAGTCGTATGCACTTTCGCGCGACTTGTCGACCGAGACATCCAGCGAAGCGTTCAGCGAGCCATCGAAGCTGCTGCTACGGGTGCGTTCGCGACGACCGTCGTCCGTGGTGACAGTGCGGGTGGCATCAGCTGCAGCGGCCAGGCTGGCGTTGAGGCTGGCACTGCTCGACGAGCTGGCGCTGCCACTGGCCGAGCCGCTGGCGCTCCAGCCATTGGAGCCGCTGGCAGTCATGCTGCTGGAGCCACTGGCGTTGCTGGATTTCGACCCGGCCGAGTTCCAGCCACTGGAGCCGCTGTTGCTGGCGCTTTGCGAACCGGCCACGCTGAAGCTCGAAGACGAGCTGCGGTCGTCGGTCGAGTTGAAGGTGCCGTCACGCGAGCTCGAGCCGCTGGCCGACTTGGTGATGGTAATCGTATCCACCCGGTAGGTGCGGTCGGCGCTGTTGTTCACGGTCAGGCCAGGGCCGTCCTGGTTTGCCGAGGCGGTGGCGGTCGCATTACCCAGCGGGGCGCCCGTGTTGGCGATGGCCATGGTGTTTTTCTGCTGGTTGAGGTCGCCACCGGCAATGTTGATGCCGATGTTGCCCTCAGCCCCGCTGGCCGAGCCACTCATCAAAGCAGAAGACTGCGTCGAGTAGTTGTCTACGCGGTTGTCGCTGCTGGTCTGCTGCACGTCGGCAGTAGCGCTGGCCATACCGAACACGAAGCTGTTGTCCAGGCTCGATTCGGAGCCGGCATTGGCGATGGCAGCCGCATTGTCCTGCTGGTTGCCGTTACCGGCCGCCACGTTGATGCCGACGTTGCCGCTGGAGCCAGTGCCCGAGTCGCTCATCTCGGCTTCGTTGATGGTGCCTTGGTTGCTGATGCGGTTATCGGTACTGGACTGGGTATCCCAGGCGTTGGCCGTTGCATACACAGGGATCTTGGTGGGTGGAGGCGTGTGCTGACCATTGTTATGGTGGCCGTTATGGTGGTCATTGCGCCGATCGTTTTGCCCAGCTTGTACAGCAACAGCCATGACCGCAGCAATTGCGAAAACCAGAGGCTTGATTGCCATCGAGGGTTTCATGGTGATTCTCCGTACGCTATTAGGTTAAGTGTCGTTCTTGACTGAAAGGGTCAATCCGCGACCCGGATGCTCAAGGTGTTGGCCATGCGGTTTCCCACCCCGGCACTCTGGTTCAACTGGATCACCCCACGGCTACCGGTGAAGGCCTGGTCACTGGTGGTGACCTGGCGATAGCCGGCTGGAATGTCAGTTGCTCCGGAGTTGTTGATCAGCGCCACGTTCTGTTGCATGAGTACGCTGTCGTCGATGCTTTGCGGTTGCGCGCCAACGCTGATGCTGAGGGCGTTGGCTTGCTGGGTATTGGCGCCGGCGCTCTGGTTCACGCCCAGGGCACCACTGCCGTTGCTGAAGGCGTTGCCCCGAATGGTCGCGTGGGCGTCCATTGCAGGGTCGGCCGGGGTATTCAGGCGTTGGCGGATCTGCGTGCTGGCGCTGGCTTCGGGGCCGACAGCGATGGCACGCGCATTGGCCTGCTGCTGTTTGTCGCCAGCGGCCTGGTTGACAGAGAGGTTGCCCTGATAGCGGCTGCCGGAACTGTCGATATCGGCGTTGTTGATGACGGGAACGAGGGATTGCGCGAAGACCGGTGCAGTGCACAGGGTGGCCAGCATCAGCAGCGTGAGCTTCATCTCACTTGCCCCCGCCAGTCAGGATCTGCAGCGGCGCCAGGCCGCGCTGCACACTTGAGTTGACCATGTTGGCGATACCGTTACCCGAGCCACCCGTGCCACGGCCACCTGACAGGTTGGGTAGTTGGTTCTGGTTGCCGAGGTTTCCACCGAGGTTGTTGGTCTGCTGGGTGATCAGGTTGCTGATGCCGGCGCCACTGCTGATGCTGGCGAAGTCGCCGTCACTCAGCTCGTTGGTCTGCTTGAGCACGTAGGCAGATGGGTTGGCATTGACGGTGGTGGGGTTGGGGTCAGGTATCAGCGGCGGAATCGTCGCGTTTCGCACCTGGACATCGCGGGTGATGATGATGATCCCCTTGTCGGCCTGCGCCGTCAGGCTCAGCGACCCCAGTACACACCCAATCAGCAAGACGTGATAAAGGCGATTGTCTGTTTTCCTCACGACGGCAATTCCTTCTTTGAGCGCTGGGCCTGTTCAGCGATGCGAACAAGAGAGCAGAAGGTGTGCCGCTTTCGGGAATCGTTTTCAGATCAATGGGTTAGCGCCAGAGGCTGACAAATCGCGGCGCATTTTGTCTCAGCCGTGAAACAGATAGCGGCAGGCGTCGCCGGCGAAACCAGCAGTGGCCTTGACTGGAAAGGTTTTTGCAGGGGTGTTTCATCAGCTTGACACTGCCCCCGGATCGGGGGGCGGGCCCGCATTTTCGGGGGCTTTGCCCCAGCGGAGTGTGTCAGCGGCTTAACACGCTTGGCGATAGGGTGGCGGAGTGCTATCAATGAGCTTAGCCACTGTTTGCAGGGCCAGCAACTGGCGCTGCGGCCAATTGCCATCAATGATTTTGTAGGCTTGGTCATTTTGTTCGAGCCAGCGCAGGCTGTCATCGAAAAAGCGCTGACGGTCGCCCGGCTCGGGTTGGCAGCGCTGCCCATCGGCGACCCACTCCACCCCTTGCGGGCTAAGCAACAGGTGCAAGTCATAGCGCCGTGCCAGCAATGCCTGCTCCATCCAGGCTGGGCAGTCGTCGAACAGCGCTTTGCTCCACAGCATATTGCTCAGCAGATGGGTGTCCAGAATCAGCAACGGCGGGGCCTGCTCCCGGGCGTGGTCTTCCCACGCCAGCTGGCCGCGTGCGATGGCTGGGATATCGGCATAACAGGTGTCGCGGCCTTCCTGGTCGATGAAATGGCGCACGTACTCGGCCACCACCACGCCACCGAAATGCGCCTGGATCACGCCGCTGAGCCAGCTTTTGCCGCTGGATTCCGGGCCGCACAGCACCAGTACTTTCATCGCCTGTTGCATGCTCATGCCTGCACCAGCGCCGGGTCACGGCGCCATTCCAGCCAGCCGCGCACCGCGATCAGGGTGAGCACGGCAAAGAAGCCGGCAGTGAAGTACAACTGCTGGTGCAGGTACTGGCCCACATAGATGACGTCGACTGCCACCCACAGCGGCCAGCATTGCAGGCGTTTTTGCGCCATCCACCATTGCGCCACCAGGCTGAAGCCGGTCAGGCTGGCATCCAGCCAAGGCAGGGCGGCATCGGTCCAGTTGGCCATGGCCGTACCCAGTGCGACGCTCAGCACAAGCCCGGCAGCAAGGCCACCGAAGAGTGCCGGGCGTTGCAGGCGGGTGACCTGACGGGCGTCTTGCGCGTGGCCTGGGCGCTTCCATTGCCACCAGCCGTAGAGTTGCAGGATGGCGTAGGCCAGTTGCAGCAACATGCCCGAGTACAGTTTGACTTCGTAGAACAGCCAGCCGTAAATCAGCACCATGACCAGGCCGATTGGCCAGCACCAAGCGTTCTGCTTGACCGTGAGCCAGACAGCGGTGACGCCGAGGACGGCGGCGATGAGTTCAAGGCCGGACATCGGCGATCCTTGGCGGCTGCGGGGGAGGGCCGCGATTGTAGCTGTTCGTGGTGTGAAGGTGTAGCGCGCCAGCGATTCTCAATGCATGCAGAGAACGTGCTGGTGCTACACGCGGAACTGGCGCAGCAACTGCTCCAACGCCTCGCTCAACTGCCCCAGCGCTACACCGGCATCGCTCGATTGGCGCGCCGCATCGGCGGTCTGCTGGGATAGCCCGGCGGTATCCAGCACATTACGGTTGATCTCCTCGACCACATGCGATTGTTGCAAGGTAGCGCTGGCGATGGAGGCATTCAGGGCGGTGAGGTTGTTCAACACCTGGTTGATGGCGTCCAGGCTGGCGCCGGCCTCGCGGGCTTGCTCGACGGTCTGGCGCGACGCCTCGCTGCTGGTATCGATTGCCCGGACAGCGGCGTCCGACTGGCTCTGCAGGTGCTCGATCATGGTATGGATCTCAGCCGTGGACTGCGCCGTGCGCTGGGCCAGCAGGCGCACCTCATCGGCAACCACGGCAAAGCCACGGCCTTGCTCGCCGGCCCGAGCGGCTTCGATGGCCGCATTCAATGCCAGCAGGTTGGTCTGTTCGGCAATCGAGCGAATCACGTCAAGCACACCGCCGATGCGCGTGCTGTGCCCGGCCAGGTCGCGGATCACCTGCACGGCCTGGTCGATGGTCAGCGAAAGGCGGTCGATCTGCGCCAGGCTGCCGTGGATGGCCTGCTGGCCGTGCGTTACCTGCTGCTGTGCGGTGCGCATTTCACCGGCAGCCTGTTCGGCCGTCTTGGCCACGTCCTGCACCGCATAGGTCACTTCATTGACTGCCGTGGCCACCTGGTCCATCTGCAGTGATTGCCGGGCGCTGTGCTGTTGGGCGGCACCGGCGTTGTCGCCGACATGCCCGGCAGACTGGGCCAGCGCGTGGGCGGCCCCCTGCAACTGGCCGACTACGCCTTGAAGCTTGCCGTTGAAGCGGTTGAAGTGTTCGCCCAGTTGGCTGATTTCGTCATGGCCATGGGTGTCCAGGCGCCGGGTCAGGTCGCTTTCGCCACTGGCGATGTTGCCCATGGCTTGCACCGCCTCCTGCAAGGGGCGGGCGATGCTGCGAGCAATCAGCATGACCACCAGCGCCATCAGCAGGGCAATGCCCACGCCCACCAGCGAGACATCACGCAGCTGGCGGGCGAATTCTGCCTGCACATCATCGACGTATACGCCCGAACCGATGATCCAGCCCCACGGTTTGAACAGCTGTATATAGGAGGTCTTCGCCACCGGTTCGCTGGCGCCGGGCTTGGGCCAGCGATAATTGACCGGGCCGGCATCCTGCTGGCGGGCCAGGGCGACCATTTCGTTGAAAACGGCAAAGCCGTCCGGGTCGCGGATGGCCGACAGGTCCTGGCCGTCAAGCTTGGGGTTGGCCGGATGCATGATCATCCTCGGCCCCAGGTCGTTGATCCAGAAGTAGTCGTCGTGGTCGTAGCGCAGCGCGCGCACTACCTGCAGCGCCTGCTGCTGGGCGGCTTCGCGGCTGAGCGTGCCGGCCGCCTCCAGGCCCTGGTAGTAGGCCAACACACCCGCAGCGGTCTGTACCACGTGGCGGGTTTTTTCCGCCTTGGCCTGGTACAGGTCACCGTGGATCTGGCGCAGCATCAGCAGCCCCAACACCACCAGCATGGCTACTGCCACCACGAGGATCAGCCACAGGCGACGGCTGATCGACATTGATCTCAGAGTCTTCATCCAGGAGCTCCCGCATTGTTCTTGTTATTCAGATGCATCCAAGCATGCTTTGCACCCAGGGCCCACCAGACTAATGGCTAAGTGCTATCTTCGTGGCAGTCTGCAGCAGGGTCGAACAAGCCGATTGCAAAGGCGCTCTGTTAGCATTTCGGCCGCGCTGGATGAAACCTTTAGCGGGCGTGAACTTTTCCACTGGCATTGGTCCCAACAGTCGCTGTAAAACAGCCGGGCCGCGTGCGGCAATCACAAGCAAATCAAGAACAAGGGGCCTGCGACGCGCAGCGCTCCATCGGGGGAATGATGGATTTTTGGACTGCCTTCCAGGCAATCATCTTGGGCGTGGTGGAAGGGTTGACGGAGTTTCTGCCGATCTCCAGTACAGGCCACCAGATCATCGTCGCTGACCTGATCGGTTTTGGCGGCGAACGGGCCATGGCTTTCAACATCATCATTCAGCTGGCGGCGATCCTGGCGGTGGTATGGGAGTTCCGCAGCAAGATTCTCGAAGTGGTTTTCGGCCTGACCAGCCAGCCCTCAGCGCGGCGTTTCACCGGCAACCTGCTGTTGGCGTTCATGCCGGCCGTGGTGCTGGGTGTGCTGTTCGCCGACCTGATTCATGAGTACCTGTTCAACCCGATCACCGTCGCGGCTGCGTTGGTAGTGGGCGGTGTGATCATGCTCTGGGCCGAGCGCCGCGACCATCGCGTGCAGGTTGACCACGTGGACGAGATGCGCTGGAGCCATGCCCTGAAGATCGGTTTCATCCAGTGCCTGGCGATGATCCCGGGCACTTCGCGTTCCGGTTCGACCATCATCGGCGGCCTGCTGTTTGGCCTGTCGCGCAAGGCGGCGACCGAGTTTTCGTTCTTTCTGGCGATGCCGACCATGGTCGGTGCAGCGGTCTATTCAGGCTACAAGTACCGTGACTTGTTCCAGCCCGCTGACCTGCCAGTGTTCGCGATTGGTTTTGTGACCTCGTTCATCTTCGCCATGATCGCGGTACGGGCGCTGCTCAAGTTCATTGCCAACCACAGCTATGCGGCGTTTGCGTGGTATCGCATCGTGTTCGGCCTGTTGATCCTGGCGACCTGGCAGTTTGGTTGGGTTGATTGGTCGACCGCACATGGCTGAGGCGCTGCGGGGGCAAAGGGTTGCTGGGGTGCAGAATGCGCGCCTGAAGCTGCTGGTGTTGGTTGTGTTGTGCCTGTTACCGGGCCTGGGGGCGGCGCGCATGGCCTGGAATGACCAGGCCTGGTGGCCGCTGGCCCTGTACCCGGCCATGAGCCTGATCAGCCTGTTGCTGTATTGGCAGGACAAGCAGCAGGCGCGTACCCAGGCCTGGCGGACACCCGAGAAAGTGCTGCATGCCAGTGAACTGCTGGGCGGATGGCCCGGGGCGTTGCTGGCACAGCAACTGTTCCGGCACAAGACGCGCAAGGTTTCGTACCAGCTGGTGTTCTGGGTGATCGTGCTGGTGCATCAGGTGTTCTGGGCGGACTGGCTGTTTTTTGATGGGCGCTATCTGCCTGTTGGTTGAGGCGTGGCTGCCCCGGCGTCTTCGTAGGCTTGTCCAGGTGGCGTCATATCAACAACCCCACCTGCGCGCGCTTGGGCAGCCGCCGCACCACCAGCTGGTGTGAACGCTGCAGCAAATCGCACAGCTCATCACGGCCCATGGGGTAGGGCAGCGCCATGCTGATCCACCGCGCCCGCGCCAGATATGGCGCCGGCCGCACCCCTGGGCGGTCGCAATAGCCGAGAAACAGTTCATCGGCCACCTTGAACGACAACCCCGCACCCGCCAGGTCGAGCACCGCGAACATCTTGTTGCCGGCTACCGAGAACACCCGGATGCCGCCCCATTTGTAGTCTTCTCGCGCCCCCGGCAGGCCCAGGCAAAACGCCGCCACCTGAGCCTCGCTCATCTTCCTTTCAGACATACCGTTCTCCACACGCTTCAAACGAGCCCGCCAGCTGGGCAGCGCAGTGAACGCCAGGCCGACCAGTACAGTTGTGTTACGTACTACGAAATCACCAATGAACATTGGATTGCTGACGGGAAGGGCGCTACTTACAGCGGCTGGTCACCACAACGATCAAACGCGTGGGCCAAGTGATCCAGCCAAGCCCTGACAGCCGGCAACACACCACGCCTGTGGGGATAGACTGCCTGGAGCCACGCAGGGGCACACCGCCAATTAGGGAGCATGCGAACAAGCTCGCCAGTGGCAAGCTCGCGTTCACAATGCATTAATGGCAAAACGGTGAAGCCCAGGCCCGCCAACGCTGCTTCTTTGCGCATGATGAAGTCTTCCACACCCAGACGGGCAGCCATGGCGATCTCGAAACGCTCACCCGCTTCGTTGAACAATCGCAATCTGGCTAGCCGATCAGAGTCTAGAGCCCCCAGAAAGTGAAGACCCATGAGTTCTCCAGGGTGGGATATCGGGTGAGCGGCGAGAAAGTCCGGGGAAGCAACAACCTCTGTCCGGGCCTCGCGCAAGCGCTTAGTGACAAGGTTTGGCTCTTCATCCTCTACTTCGCGAACGCGAAGCGCTACATCAATGCCTTCATTGATCAAATCAACACGCCTATTGACCAGCAGCAGGTCGAGCTGGACGTGAGGGTACTGCGCCAGGAAATCACGAACCAACGGGTTGAGAAATTGATTTGCTAGCCCGACCGGGCTGCTGACCCTGAGGGGGCCTCTGGGCTCACTGGTTGCGCTAGCAATCACCTCATCGGCTTGCTCCGCTTCCAGCAGCATTGCCTGGCAGTGGCGAAGGTAGCGCTCACCCAGGGCGGTGAGCTGCAGTTTGCGTGTGGTTCGTTGAAGGAGGCGAGCGTTTATCCGTTGCTCCAATTCTGCAATACGTCGGGATAGCCTGGATTTCGGAATGCCAAGCAGGCGACCTGCTGCAGCGAAGCCGCCGGCCTCCACGACCTTTGCGAAATAAAAAAGATCGCTCAAATTTCGGGGATCACCAATAGGCACTTTCGAACGACCTTATGAAGTAGGATAAAGGCATGGAGTGCGCCAATTATGCCCGATTTCGCTGGGTGGTCGAACCGGGCATCTGGATGATGCTGGCATCGACAAGCGTACCTCTACGCAGCGACAGGCCCTGTCGCGCAGGTAGGTACCGAGGTTTCCCAGTATGCCCGACGCCAATAGGTGCTTCCCCAGCAAGCCCCGGAAAGTCGTGGTGGCCGTGCCTTCGGGGATCGGCGCGCGGAGCGTCGGTCGAGCAAACGGGGGCACCGAGTCGATCTCATGCAACACGTCTTCCATTCGCCGGATCGCCCAGCGAATACCAATTCTGTAGCGTCTGCATATTTGCGGGTAGGTAAAGCGGGTAAAATCCAGGCGCCTTGAAGATCGTTGGCTCAGTGCTTGTAGAGTAACGCTTCAACAACAACGCCAAACGCCGATGAATGTTCACGGCGATTGGGGTAGTAGAGATGGTAACCGGCAAACGGTTGGCACCAATCTTCCAACACCCGCACAAGGCGACCGTCAGCTAGCTCCTTCGCTACCATGTCCTCCGGCAGGAAACCCAAGCCACATCCCGCAACGGCCGCACGCAGGATCGGCAGGCTGCTGTTGAATGTCCATTGCCCTTCGACACGGGCCTTCAGTTCGTGACCATCCTTTTCAAAGTCCCATTGCATCAGGCTGCCATGGGTGGGCAGGCGCAGATTGATGCAATTTTGCGCAGCCAGATCACCAGGCTCTTTCGGCACCGGCCGCTGCTTGAAATACTCGGGTGAGCCCACGACCGCGATGCGCAAGGGGGGGCCGATAGGAACGGCGATCATGTCCTTGGCCACCTGATCTCCCAGGCGTACACCGGCGTCATAGCGTTGCGCGACGATGTCGGACAGGGCGTAGTCGACAGTGATTTCGACTTTGATGTCCGGGTAGTCGGGAAGCACTTTTAAAAGCTTGGGCCACAGAATGTTGTTGGCGGCATGCTCAGAGGCTTGAATCCGCACATTGCCTGCCGGGGTGTCACGAAACTCGCTGACTGCGGCCAGTTCGAATTCGATCTCATCGAACCGCGGCGCCATCGATTGATACAGCCGCTGACCCGCCTCGGTCGGCGAAACGCTGCGGGTGGTACGTGTCAGCAGGCGCACGCCCAATCGGCTTTCCAGTGCGCGCATGGTGTGGCTCAGCGCCGACTGCGAAACGCCAAGCTGTGCGGCCGCGCGGGTGAAACTGCCTTCGCGGGTGATGACCACGAAGGCTTGTAGGTCGTTCAGATTGGCGCGGGACATTGATGAGAACCTCTCATGAGGGGCGCGGGATTAATCCATGAAAGCAGGTTGCACACGAATGCGCGACCCCTCAATAGAGCTGGTTACAAGGTGCGGGCGTAAAACGCGGTCAGTTTGCCAATTGCGGCGTCGACATAACGCGGCACCCAGTAGGTTTCGATGTGCGTCGCGCCGTCGAGGATAAACACTTCCTTGTCGGAGGTGCCGGTGGCTTTGGGGAGAGCGTCCTGTGTCATGTACAGGCTGTCGGCCTTGCTGCCGGCGATCATCAGCAACGGTTGGTTGATCAACTCGATATGGTCAGTGGCGTCGAAACGCATCAAGTCGATCAGGCTGCTGGTGGTGTATTTGAAGGTCGAGTTCGGGTGCGCGTGGGTCTTCCAGTAGTACTCATAACCTTGGCGATACAGCTCGAAGGGCATTTTGGCAATCTGCTCGTCGGTGAGGTTGGCATCGCCGGAGTACAGCACCGCGCCGCCGGCCGCCTCTTGCGCGCGGGCTGCTGACGCCTGTTGCAGGCGTTGCTGAATGCTGTCCATTTGCGAGTCGTTGTAGCCGTTGCGACGTACCCTGCCTGAGTTGAACATGCTCAGTGTTGCCAACGATTTGAAGCGTTTGTCGGTTTGCGCTGCCGCCAACGAATAGCCACCGCCACCACAAATGCCGAGCAGGCCCATGCGCTTGTCATCGACGCCGGCAAACTGGCTGATGAAGTCGGCCATGCCATGAATATCTTCGATGCGATAGGCCGGTTTATCGATGCTGCGCGGCTGACCACCGCTGGCACCCTGATACGCCGCATCGGCCGTGATGGTGATGTAGCCCTGTTCGGCCAGGCGTTGGGCGTACAGGCCGGCGACTTGTTCTTTCACGCCACCATTGGGGTGTGCAACGACCACGGTCGGGTAGGTCTTTTTCGCGTCATAGTTAGCCGGGGTGTATACGTTGGCGGCGATAGCCAGACCGTTGAGCTTGTAGCTGACCGGATGGATGTTGACCTTGCCCGGTTCGTTCTTGCTGATCGCGCCGTCGTAGGCGAGGGTGAACGGGTTCTTTTTGTAATCGGCGGCCAAGGCTTCGCCCGCTGAGAGGCCAACCAATGCCGACATAAACGTGGCCTTGAGTGTGTTTTTCACCTGAAGCTCCTGAGCAATCAAAAGGGCGGCAGTTGCAAAAGTATTTGGGTCAGTCCAGCTGGTTTTCTTGGAGGAATTGCGCGACCAGGTCAGCGATCTGCACGTTGTTCAGATCCGACATGGGGAAGTGGGTATTGCCATGAATGCCGATCTCCGGCAGGTGGATCAGTTGCACATCACCGCCGTGGCGATTGACCGCGTCACGCCAGAGCCGGGCCATTTTCAAGCGTGCGCGCCAACTGTCCTGAGCGGGCAGGTCGACCGCCTGCTCCGGGATGTTGTCGCCGTAAAGGATCAGAATCGGAATGCGCGTGAGGGCCATGAATTGCTCCATCGGCACGGCCGCGCCTTGTACTGTGTCGAACGCGCTGGGAATTGGCGGAGGGACCTCACCTTGAGCGAATACGAAGCTGCTGCCTGGCTCGAACGCCACAATGGCTTTTACTTTGTCGTTCTTGATCGCCGTCAACCAGCCCGGCCCGCCACCTTGCGAATGGGTGAATAAAATCCCCGGGCCGATTTTGTCGAACAGTGCTGACACGCCATCAGAGACCACGCCCATGTCGAACGGCCCGGTATTCGGCGTCATCGCCCGGAAAAACTGCTCGCGGGTCTGTTCATCCTGTGCCACTTGCACGCCGTTGAAGTAGTTGGGCCACAGGCCGATGCGGAACTGGTTGAACCACAGTTGTTCGTCAGGCACAGGCTTGATTGTGGTCTCGACCATGCTGCGCCCGGCATCGCCACGCCGGGGCTGATCAATCAGATAGACGCCGTAATGGCGGCGCAGGAAGATGTTCTGAAAGCCCTCGCGACCATCGGCGGTGGTTTCCCAGGTCTTGGAAAACTGACCCGCACCGTGCCACATGACGATGGGCAGTTTTCGCGCATCCACCGGGATTTGATAGAAGGCATAGACGTGGTCACCGTGGTAGGTCTGGCCGTTGGGCGTCATCGGTTGGTGCGGGTTGAAAGTGCCCGGTGCAGTGGTCACCGTTCCGCCGGCGGCGAAGCTGCCTTGTTGTTGAATGAGCAGCGAGCCATCGGGGTGGTTTGCGCAGGCCGCCAACAGGCTCAACAGCGTGATGCTCAGCAGGTACTTTGCAGAATTCATGTCACTTCCCCGAAGCCGCGAGGGCCTGGGCCAATGCGTTATTGGCACGTTCAGCCGTATGCACATCGCCGTGCTTTTTCAGCAGCTCCGTGACCTCGAGCAACTGTGCCGTGCTCAGACCGACGCGCAAGCTCGCCGCCATGTGCGAGCGCAATTGCGGCTCGACTCCTGGCGTTGCCGCCAGCGCCCCGACGGTCGCCAGTTCGCGGCTTTGCCAGTCGAGGTTGTCGCGCTCGAAGATATCGCCGAACAGGTGGGTTTGCAGGAACCGGTTGATTACCGGAGCGAACTCGAACACCGGGCCTGTGACCGGGGCGCCGGAGATCCGGGTTTGATTTGCGGTGCCGGCGGCCAGCAGCTCATCCCCGATCGGAATCGCCCGGCTCGGCTCCTGCCCCGGCGCGTCTTCGATACCGCGCTGTTTGCGCGCCTGCACCACGGCCATCAGTTCATTCAAGGCGTTAAGGCTGCGCGGGAAGCCCACATAGGCGTAGAGCTGCACCAGAATTTCCCGGGTTTCGCTGATGGTCAGGCCGGCATCGAGCCCTTGATTGAGCGCGGTGTTGAGGTTGGGCATGTCGCTGGTCGCCATGAACGCGGCGATCAGAGGGATCGTTTGTTGTTGGCGCGACAAGGTGGCTGCGCTGGCGGGCTTGCTGGCCATGGTCGGCGATGCCTCGGTGGCTTGAGTGGTAACGCCGAACATCGCCCCGATGCCCAGACAAAGCGCCATGAGTGTGGGGAGGGTAGCGTTGTTGCGTGCGTCAATGGTCATCGTGAAAGGCTCCATCCAGTGCGGGTCACCGGGGTGTCGCTGGATCGTACGGAGGATGGTTGTGTCGATTAACCCCGAAATTGCGCATGGACTTCTGAGCAGAACTCATGAGTCGGCATTGCCATAACCGCTGAAAATCCGGCGCGACCCCGCTGATGCGGGGCCTGTAGGGCGGATGACGGTTTGGGAAAAAGGAGTCGGGCGAGTAACTTCGACACATTCCGTAACTTCATTGGCCGGCGTATTGCGCCTCCGAGACCTGTTCCGCCCAGTCGACGGTCTTGCCATTTTCGGCTTCAGCGATGGCGATGTGGGTCATGCCGTTACTGGCCGTGGCGCCATGCCAGTGACGGATGTGCGGCGGAATCCAGACAGTGTCGCCCGGCCGTATTTCCTGTCGGGGGCCGCCCTCTTGCTGCACGTAGCCAACGCCTGCGGTGACGATCAGCGTTTGCCCCAGTGGGTGGGTGTGCCAAGCCGTGCGTGCGCCGGGCTCGAAGGTCACAGTGCCGCCGCCGATGCGCGCCGGCGCCTCACCGTTGAACAGGCCATCAACGCGCACCGCGCCGGTAAAGTTTTGCGCCGCGCCCTTGACCGAGGGCTGCGAGCCGTTCGGTGTAACGCGTATTTCGCTGGCGGCCTGGGATTCGGCGGCCATGAATGACACAGCAACGAGTGGTGCGATCAATCGGTTCATCGGGTCAACTCCGGTCAAACGTGAAAGTTGCGACGCAAAGCGTGCGCGCTTTGGCAGATTTAGAGTCCGGTCATCTTCAGTGCCGATTCCGGCAGGCGTTCACCGTGCACCTGAATCTGCGCCATCTGTTGGTTGATCTCGTGCAAATCGTCACCGGTCAATTGCAGTTCGACTGCGCCCAGGTTCTCTTCCAGTCGATGGGGTTTGGTCGTGCCTGGGATCGGCACAATCCACGGTTTCTGTGCGAGCAACCAGGCCAGCGCCACCTGCGCCGGCGTGGCGTGTTTGCGTTGCGCGACGGCTTTCACCTCCGCGACCAATGCCAGATTGGCCTTGCGCGCTTCAGGGGAAAATCGCGGGACGAAGTTGCGGAAATCGCTGGCGTCGAACTGCGTGTGCTCATCGATCTGACCGGTGAGGAAACCGGCTCCGAGGGGGCTGAACGGTACGAAACCGATTCCCAGTTCTTCCAGCACTGCCAGCAGCTCCAACTCCGGGCCTCGCCAGAACAGCGAATATTCGCTCTGCACTGCCGTGACCGCTTGCACCGCGTGCGCCCGGCGGATGGTTTGCACACCCGCCTCAGATAGGCCGAAATGCTTGACCTTGCCCTCAGCGATCAGATCCTTGACCGTGCCGGCGACGTCTTCGATGGGCACCTGCGGATCAACGCGGTGCTGATAGAACAGGTCGATGCAATCGGCGCGCAGACGCTTCAACGACGCCTCGGCCACGGCGCGTATATGTTCCGGGCGGCTGTTGGTTCCACCGCCGCGTGCGCCGGTGATCAGGTCGATATCGAAGCCGAACTTGGTGGCGATGACGACCTGCTCACGGATCGGCTGCAAGGCCTCGCCCAGCAGTTCTTCATTGGCGAACGGGCCATACGCTTCGGCGGTGTCGAACAAAGTGATGCCTTGCTCGTGGGCCGAACGAATCAGCTTGATCATGCCGGCTTTGTCGGCAGCCGGCCCATAGGCCGAGGTCATGCTCATGCAGCCAAGGCCCAGTGCGGACACTTCCAGGCCATTGCCCAACGTGCGGACTTTCATGATGTCACTCCGTACAGAATTCGATTAACGCGTGAGGGGATGATCGCTAAGCCAGCCGTTCACGCGCTCCATGGTCTTGCGCTCCTGCTCACTCTCCATCACAAAGCCTTGCAGAACCTTTGCCTTCGGCGCGTGCTCGACCAGCACGCTGCGGCTGTTGCCCAAGCCATAACCACCGTGGGTATTGAAGGGGATAAGGGTTTTGCCGGTCAGGTCGTGGGCGCTGAGAAAAGCACGCACAATCGGCGGTGCGGTTTCCCCCCAGATCGGAAAACCAAGATAGATCGTGTCGTAGTCGCTGAGGGCGTGAACCTTGTTTTGCAGCTTGGGCTCGAAGCCGCTGTCACGCTCCTGACGCGCCTGCTCGACGGTTTGCAGATAGTCCTCGGGGTAGGCATGGGCCGGGCGAATCTCGAAGAGATCGGCACCCAGCCCACGCTGGATCAGCCCGGCGACCACGCGGGTGTTGCCCGAGCGCGAGAAGTATGCGACCAGAATGTGCGAGCCTGAGCGCGGTGCTTCACTGGCGCCTTGCGTGTCGGCGAGAGACAGCAGCGGGGCGCTCGCCAGTGCGGCGATCACCGTGCGCCGCAGCGGATCGTGATCGTTGCTCATCGACCGACCCGCGCTTTGAGGGCCTCGGGATAACGCTCGCCTTCGATGCGTATCTGCGCCAACGCTGTATCAATTGCCTTCAATTCGAGGGCGTCGAGCGTGATGTCTGCGCCGCCGAGGTTTTCTTCCAGTCGATGCAGTTTGGTCGTCCCCGGAATCGGCACAATCCACGGCGCCTGCGCGAGCAGCCATGCCAGCGCGATCTGGGCGGGGGTGGCGTGTTTCTGTGCGGCGATCTGACGGATCAACACCACCAGGCCCTGATTGGCTTGCAGCGCCGACTGGCTGAAGCGCGGGACGATGCTGCGGAAATCGTCGCTGCCGTAAGTAGCCTGCGCCGACACCGTGCCGGTGAGAAAACCTTTGCCCAATGGGCTGAACGGCACGAGGCCGATGCCCAACTCCCAAAGCGTCGGCAGGACTTCCTGCTCAGGCTCGCGCCACCACAGCGAGTATTCGCTTTGCAACGCTGTGACCGGCTGTACCGCGTGCGCACGGCGGATGGTCTGCGCACCGGCCTCCGACAGGCCGAAGTGCTTCACCTTGCCTTCGCCAATCAAGTCCTTCACCACCCCGGCGACGTCCTCGATCGGCACATCCGGATCAACGCGGTGCTGGTAAAGCAGATCGATGTAATCGGTCTTCAGTCGACGCAGCGACCCCTCGACTGCGAACCGGATATGCTCAGGGCGGCTGTTGAGAATTTGCTGTTTGTTGTCGTCGCCGAAGGTGAAGCCGAACTTGGTGGCGATGACCACTTGATCGCGCACCGGGGCGAGCGCCTCGCCTACCACTTGTTCGTTCAGGTAAGGGCCGTAAACCTCGGCGGTATCGAAGAGCGTGACGCCTCGGTCAACCGCCGATCGGATCAGTGCAATGGCTTGTGTTGTGTCAGTCGCCGGGCCGTAGCCATGGCTCAGTCCCATGCAACCGAAACCCAGGGCTGACACTTCGAGTGAGCTGTTTCCGAGTGTGCGCTTGTGCATTTGGTTCTCCCGACATTTGGTGTTGGGAGAACAGTAAGCGAGCTAACGAGTGGGGACTAGACGGTTAAATTGGCATGGGTTCATGAGATTTTTTCATCAGTCCCTTGCCTGAGCGGCCTCTAGCAAGGAGAAGCGCAGAGCATTTGGACCCTTTTCATGCGTTGAACTGGCATTCCCCTCAAAGCGCTGGGGTCTTGCATGGGAATGTCTCACTGTTCTATCTGTGGGACAAACTAACGCATTTTTACTGCCTTATCAGTTATTAATCATCCCGGTAGGATTCTCTGCAACGTGATCGCCCACAGATGCGGTCTTCAATCACAGGAGAGTCCTATGAAACTGTTGCACATCGATTCGAGCATCCTGGGCGACAATTCCGCCTCCCGCCAGCTGAGCCGTGAAGTGGTTGAAGCCTGGAAAACCGCCGACCCAAGCGTCGAGGTGGCGTACCGTGACCTGGCCGCCGACGCCATCGCCCACTTCTCTGCCGCCACCCTGGTAGCTGCAGGTACGCCGGAAGACATGCGTGACGCCGCTCAGGCCTTTGAAGCCAAGCTGAGCGCCGAGACCTTGGAAGAGTTCCTGGCGGCTGATGCGGTGGTGATCGGTGCGCCAATGTACAACTTCACCGTGCCGACCCAGCTCAAGGCCTGGATCGACCGCGTGGCCGTCGCCGGCAAGACCTTCCGCTACACCGAAGCCGGCCCGGAAGGCCTGTGCGGCAACAAGAAAGTGGTGCTGGTTTCCACCGCTGGTGGCCTGCACGCCGGCCAGCCAACAGGCGCCGGGCATGAAGACTTCCTGAAAGTGTTCCTGGGTTTCATTGGCGTAACCGAGCTGGAAATCGTCCGCGCCCATGGTCTGGCGTACGGCCCGGAGCAGCGCACCCAGGCGATTGATGCTGCACAGGCGCAGATTGCCAACGAGCTGTTTGCGGCGGCCTGAAGCTGGCGATGCGGTTAGGCGGCGGGGTAGGGCGGCACAGTCACTGTTGCGCAACCCTTGGCCATAACTGTGCTGGTCCTCAATAAAGGAATAGCCTTATGCTGTAACGAAATATGTCCAGAAACGCCTGAAGAAGGAAGTCGCAATGCCGCTCAAGGACCTGCTTATCGCCCTGGTGGTGATTGTCGCCTGGGGAGTCAACTTTGTAGTCATCAAGGTTGGCCTCGATGGGTTGCCGCCGATGCTGCTGGGGGCATTGCGTTTCTTGTTGGTGGCGTTTCCGGCCATCCTGCTGGTCAAGCGGCCCAAGCTGCCCTGGCGCTGGCTGATCGCCTACGGTGCGACCATCTCGCTGGGGCAGTTCGCGTTCCTGTTCCAAGCCATGTACAGCGGCATGCCGCCGGGGTTGGCTTCGCTGATCCTGCAGTCGCAGGCCTTCTTCACCCTCGGCTTTGCCGCGTTGTTCCTTGGTGAGCGGTTGCGCCTGGCCAGCGTGCTTGGGCTGTTGGTGGCGGCCAGTGGCTTGGCGCTGATCGGCAGTGAAGACGGTGGCCATGTACCGATGCTGGCGCTGTTGCTGACACTGTGTGGCGGCGCCATGTGGGGGCTGGGCAACATCATTACCCGGCGCTTCGGCTCGGTCGACCTGGTGGCGCTGGTGATCTGGGGCGGGCTGATTCCGCCACTGCCGTTCCTGGTGTTGTCCTGGTGGCTGGAAGGGCCCGAGCGGATTGGCCACGCCCTGGCCAATATCAGCTGGAGTTCAGTGCTGGCCCTGGCGTACCTGGCCTTCGTCGCCACCATGCTGGGCTACAGCCTGTGGAGCAAGCTGCTGTCGCGCCACCCGGCGGGCAAGGTGGCGCCATTCTCGCTGCTGGTGCCGGTGATTGGCTTGAGCTCGTCGGCTTTGCTACTGGGCGAACGCCTGACAGCGACCCAGGGCTGGGGGGCCTTGCTGGTGATGGCCGGGTTGCTGGTGAACGTGTTCGGGGCGCGCATTGGCCAGCGGTTGCGGGCGGCCAGCGCCTGAGTTGCAGGATATCCAACGGCCGTGAGGGCGGGCGAACCCGTGCCGAACAACGCGGTGTTGGCTTCGCGGGCATGCCCGCCCCACAGTTGGAGGCATCACTGCCTGAGTCATGCGCTCTGTTAGAATCAGCCTCTTTTGCCAGGCAACGGAGCCTACCCATGATCATTTCCACCACCAGCCAGCTCGAAGGCCGCCCTATTGCCGAATACCTGGGTGTGGTCAGCTCCGAATCGGTGCAGGGCATCAACTTCGTGCGCGATTTCTTCACACGGTTTCGGGATGTTTTCGGCGGCCGTTCGCAAACCCTGGAAAGCGCATTGCGCGAAGCCCGCGAGCAGGCAACCGAAGAACTCAAGGCGCGGGCACGGCAGTTGCAAGCCGATGCGGTAGTGGGTGTGGATTTCGAGATAAGCATGCCGTCGGTACAGGGCGGCATGGTCGTGGTTTTTGCCACTGGTACGGCAGTACGCTTGAAATAGAGCCATCTGCCACTGGTCGGCTGCAGGATCATCGTCCAGGCAGTCCGCAAATGACCAGCTAGTCTCATTTTCACAGGCCGCGTTCACTGGGCAACTTTTCTGGTTGTCGGCGCGACCGCCACTGGAGGGAGACAGGGCATGAGCGAATCCTTTTTCGAAGACCTGAACGACGCGTTCCCGATCAACAGCCAGGTGCGTTGCGGCCAGGCGGCATTCCGCCTGGGTTTCGCCCACATGACGCTGGATGATTCCGAACAGCTCCAGCCTGCACACCTGCAGCGCAGCAAAAAAGGCCGCTTCATGCCGCGGGTACCGTTGAAGAAGTAATCCCGCCCCAACCTGACCCCGCCCAATGGCGGGGTTTTTGTTGCCATTCGTTGATCCGCCTCATGGTAATGCCGGGTAGCGCTCGCCGGATGGTCACGGCTGTGCTTTTCTGATGCGGCATTCCAGCGACGGAGGATTGAACGCTCATGCGAGTCAGGGAAGAGACCTATTGGCAGTGGGCTGATGCCCAGCTGCACAGCCGCAGCCACGATGAAGCACTCAGCGATGGCACCACACTCGATGTGCAGGTGCGCTTGTCGCGCCTGGGGGCAACGGAGCTATTCCTGGGGTTGTATGCCGGGGATGGGCGGGCATTGCTGGAAGAGTATTACCCTGCACGGCCTGGCGAGACCATGACTCGCGCCTTGGTCTGGGGTGTCGACCGCGCCCGGGCGATGGCAACGGGCGCATTGCCCCTGCCGGAAAACCGCCCGCAGCGGCGCCAGGCATGAAAAAGCCCGGCCTATGCGGGCCGGGCTCTGGGAAGGGTGCGAACCCTCAATTCAGCGGTTCGATCACCTTGACTGCCTGCTGCTCACGGGCAGCGGGCCATTCTTGTTGCAGGGTCTGCAGCACGCGGCCAACGAATTCGGTGTCGGCTGCTGCCTTCTTGCCGACGTAGCCCTGGCCACGGCGGTAGACCTTGAAGCGTGCACGCATGCTAGGCAGGTGCTCTTCAAATTCATCTTCGACGGTGTTCGGTGGCAGGCGATCGAGACGCACTTCCCCGGTTTGGCTGACCCACAGCAGGTGGTCGTCAAGGCTGTCCTTGCGTACGGCGAACAGCTGGGCCAATTGGTCGATAGTCGGATTGTTGTTCAAGTTCATCATAAAGCCCCCATTACCCATTCTTAGGTGATTTTCACAGTTGGCGCCACCACGGTGTAGCGCACTACCAAGGCTGCTACAGCAGCATCGCAACAGGGGCTTTCTCACGCTGCCTTTTGGACAGTTTCCCTCTCCACGGACGGCCTGCGTTACCGCGCAGGCCGTCTGGAACACCCTTGCCACCGCTCCCGATCGGGGAGACGGCTTCATCATGCACAAGGGCGATGAATGGCGTCAACCATTTTGTAGTGAATATTTTAATGCACTACATCATGTCGTTTTGTTCGACAATCAGGCTGAGCACTACAGGCCGGAGAGGATGTCGAAGGCCGCGCGCACCCGGGCTTCGTTGGGGTAGTTTCGATTGGCCAGCAGCACTACCGCCAGCTGTTCGGCGGGCACGAATGCGGCGTAGACGCCAAAGCCATTGGTTGATCCGGTCTTGTTGTACCAGGCTGCTGCCTGCGGCGGCAGGGCAGGTTGCAGGCGGGTGGTTGCCTGCGGCTCACGGATCAGGCGCGCGCTGTTGCCATCGACCAGCGTGTTCAGCGCGACCGGGTAGGGGTAGCGCTCCCAGCCCAGGCCTTGAGTCATGGCGCCGACCTGGAAATAGCCTTGCTGGGTGATGGCCGTGGCTTTCACCAGTGTCGGTGGCAGGCCCTGCGGTTGCATGTGCAGGCGCACGTAGCGCAGCAGGTCGCTGGCGCTGGTCTTGATGCCGTAGGCCTCGTCGGCATAAGGGCCTGGGCCGACACGCACAGGCTTGTCGGCGGCGTCGTAGCCCTGGGCATACAGCCCCTGGGCACTGGCCGGGACCTGCAGGTAGGTGTTTTCAAGGCCCATTTGCGCCAGCAGCTGCTCAGCCATCAGCGTGGAGAACGGTTGGTGCTGAGCGCGGGCTGCCAAGTCACCGAACAGCCCTAGGCTGGGGTTGGAGTAGCAGCGCTGGGTGCCGGGTTTGGCGCGCGGTTGCCAGTGGCGGAAGAAATCGACCACTTGCTGCGGGGTCTGTACCTCATCCGGGAACTGCAGCGGCAGGCAGTCAGCGCTGTAGGCGCCCAGTTCCAGTACGGTCGCATCGCCGATTGGCGTGCCGGCCAGTGCCGGGTGATAGCGCTTGGCCGGGGCTGCAAGGTCCAGCTTGCCTTCGGCGCTGGCCAGTGCGGCTAGCGTGGCGGTGTAAGTCTTGCTCAGCGAACCGATCTCGAACAGCGTGTCACGGCTTACCGGCACGTTGTCGGCCTTGCTGGCCACGCCATAGCTGAAGTAGTGCGCGTGATCGTGGGCATAGATGGCCACGGCCATGCCGGTGATGCCCTGCTCCTGCATCAGCGGGCGGATGATCTGGTCGACCTTGGCTTGCAATTGGTCGTCGGCACGGGCGTTGGCATGGCCCAATGTGAGCGTGATGGCGGCTGCAACTGCAGCCAGGCGAGGGCGGAGCATGGGTGGGGTCCTTGTGTGGAACGTGTCCGTTGAGCGATACCCGTGGGGGTTCCGGCGTTAGCGCCGAAAAGCCGAAAACCTTATCGTCTGCGCCTGGACAATGACAAGACGGAAACTGTGATGAAGTATTTGCGCATGTTATTCGACAATTTCACCCTGGCCTTGCTCGGGGTGGTCTTGATTGCGACCGTGCTGCCTTGCTCGGGCGACGGCGCGGTGTATTTCGGTTGGTTGACCAACCTCGCCATCGGCCTGCTGTTCTTCCTGCACGGTGCCAAGCTGTCGCGTGAGGCAATCATTGCCGGCGCCGGTCACTGGCGCCTGCACCTGCTGGTGTTTTCTTGCACCTTCGTGCTGTTCCCGTTGCTGGGCATGGCGTTCAAACCGTTGTTCGTGCCACTGGTGGGCAACGAGTTGTACCTCGGCGTGCTGTACTTGTGTGCCTTGCCGGCCACCGTGCAGTCGGCCATTGCTTTCACCTCACTGGCGCGCGGCAACGTGCCGGCAGCCATCTGCAGTGCGGCGGCGTCCAGCCTGCTGGGCATTTTCCTCACCCCCCTGCTGGTGATGATGTTGCTGGGGGCCAGTGGTGATACAGGCTCGGGCCTGGATGCAGTACTGAAGATCACCTTGCAACTGCTGGTACCGTTCGTGGCAGGGCAGATCGCACGTCGCTGGATCGGTGCCTGGGTCAAGCGCAATGCCCGCTGGCTCAAGGTGGTCGACCAGGGTTCGATCTTGCTCGTGGTGTATACCGCCTTCAGCGAGGCAGTGGTTACCGGGCTGTGGCACACGGTTTCGCCGCAGCACCTGGCCGGGTTGTTCGTGGTGTGCGGCATCCTGCTGGCGGTGGTGCTGTGGGGGACCCGCCTGCTGGGCAAAGCGCTGGGCTTCGACCTTGAGGACCGCATCACCATCCTGTTCGCCGGCTCCAAGAAGAGCCTGGCCACGGGCGTGCCAATGGCCCAGGTACTGTTCGTGGGCAGTGGCATTGGCGCAATGATCCTGCCGTTGATGTTGTTCCACCAGATCCAGCTCATGGTCTGCGCGGTGCTGGCGCAGCGTTATGCCAGCCGCGAGCAGGTGAGCGAAGAGGCTTCGCCCGCCTCTTGACGCCCACGCGGCCTCTGGCGCGGCCGCTCCGACACAGGGGCCGCGCCATGGCCGAGATTACCTGGCCTGCCCCGAACCACGCTCGCGCAACACCTTGGCCACTTCGGCCTCGATTTTGTAAGCCGGCCCCTCCAGCTCGTCGTAATTGCGGGTATAGCGCCGGGCAAATTCCTCGACCCCCAGTTGTTGATACTGCTGGACATGCTTGAGCTCGTGCGCCCACAAGGCCACGTTGTCCTCGGCGTCGCTGGCGCGGCGGAAGATGATGGTGTCGATCAATGTCACCGCATTCACATCAGGGTTTTGCAGCAGTGCATTGGCGGCGCTCATCTGCTGCTCGTCACCCACCCGAAAGCGTGCCGTATCGAGTACGGCAAAGTCATACCAGGGTTCCAGCTGCGCGCGGATGTGCAACGGGATCGGCTGCACGCCGTTGGCCGTGGCTTCGTCGCGGGCCTGACGCAGGGCGTAGCTCAGGCTGGAAGAGGCCATGACCTCGACATCCTTGAGGATCTGCCCGGCCTGGCCAGGGTCGATCGGGGCGCAAAAACAGCCCATCAGACACACTTGGTACTGCCCAGGCGGGCATGCTTGTTCGGCAAGTGCCGGCAGCACCACCAGCAACCCCAGCAGAGCACTAATCCGCTTCATGCAGCGCTCGCTCGACAAACCCGCGACTAGCGCCGAGCAGCTGTGCCTGCACGCTTTCGCTGGCCAGCATGCGCCCGACCAGCAATGCACCGACACACTGGGTGATCAGCACCCAGGCCAGTTGTTCATCCTCCAGGGTGGTGCTCCAGGCCTGGTGCAGTTGCAGCAACCAGTGCTCGGCCACTTCACGCACTGGTGCGTCGGCACGCGCAATTTCAACCCCCAGTGGTGGCAGCGGGCAGCCACCCTCGGCGTTGTGCAGGTGGGCCAGGCTCAGGTACTGCTGCAGGCAGCGGGCCAGGCGCTCGCGGCTGGCACCCTCGTTGGCGAGACGCGCCAGCGGGCTGTTGCACAGCTCCTGGCGTACTACCTCGGTGAACAGGTCGTCCTTGGAGGGGAAGTGGTTGTAGAAAGCACCGCCGGTCAGGCCGATCGCTTTCATCAGCCCTGCCACGCCGGTGCTGGCGAAGCCCCCGCGCTTGGCCAGCGCACCGCTGCTGGCCAGCAACCGCTCGCGGGTTTGCTGCTTGTGTTCGGTGGAGTAGCGCATTCACTGGCCTCTGGGCGCGGGCTTGACGGTGACCGCGATCATAACATAGCGTTCGTTAACTAAACGATCGTTCACCAATGGAGTCAGGCATGGCAGAACAACAAAAAGTAGTGCTGGTGATTGGCGCGGGCGATGCCACTGGCGGCGAGATTGCCAAGCGTTTTGCGCGTGAGGGCTATATCGCCTGCGTAACCCGGCGCCAGGCTGAAAAGCTGCAGCCGTTGCTGGAAGAGATACGCGCCGCTGGCGGCCAGGCCCATGGTTTTGCTTCGGATGCTCGCAAGGAAGAAGAGGTGGCCGAGCTTGTCGAAACCATCGAGCGCGATATCGGCCCAATCGAAGCTTTTGTCTTCAATATCGGCGCCAATGTGCCATGCGGCATTCTTGAGGAAACCCCACGCAAGTACTTCAAGATCTGGGAAATGGCCTGCTTCGCCGGCTTCCTCACTGCGCAGGCGGTGGCCCGGCGCATGGTTCAGCGCGAGCGCGGCACGCTGCTGTTTACCGGCGCCACGGCTGGTACCCGGGGGGCGGCTGGTTTTGCCGCCTTCGCCGGAGCCAAGCATGGGCTGCGCGCCCTGGCCCAGAGCATGGCGCGGGAGTTGGGGCCGCGCAACATCCATGTCGCCCATGTGGTGGTGGATGGTGCCATCGACACCGCCTTCATCCGCGACAGCTTCCCGGAGCGCTATGCCCTCAAGGACCAGGATGGGATTCTTGATCCGGCACACATTGCCGACAGCTACTGGTTCCTGCACGCCCAGCCGCGCGACAGCTGGACCTTCGAACTGGACCTGCGCCCGTGGATGGAACGCTGGTAAACCCTATCGCCCCCGCAAGGACCATGATCATGCACAAGATTGTCGATTTCCATTTTGACCTGGGCAGCCCGGCCAGTTACCTGGCCTGGACCCAGCTGCCCGCGCTGTGCGCCCGCCTGGGTGCCACGTTGCACTACAGGCCAATGCTGCTGGGCGGTGTGTTCCAGGCTACGGGTAACGCTTCGCCGGCGATGATCCCGGCCAAAGGGCGCTATTTGTTCACCGACCTGGCGCGCTTTGCTGCACGCTACGGCGTGCCGTATGGGCTGCCACCGGGGTTCCCGGTCAATACCTTGACCCTGATGCGCGGCGTGATGGGCACGCAGATGCGTTCACCCGAGCGTCTGGAGGCATTGCTGAACGTGTTGTTCACGGGGCTGTTTGCGCAGCAGCGCAACCTGAGCGACGCGGGCGTACTTGACGAAACACTGGGCCTGGGTGGCTTTGACCCGCAGGCATTTCACGTGCTGGCGGCGGATGACGAAGTAAAAGCCGCGCTCAGGCAGGCGACCGACGCGGCTGTGGCGCGAGGGGTATTTGGCGCGCCCACCTGCTTTGTCGGCGACGAGATGTTCTTCGGCCAGGATCGCCTCGACTTTGTCGAGGCTGCGCTGCTTCAGGGCGCGCGCAGCCTCTCCGGCTGAATGTCGCGTGCGCACCGACAGCGAGTGCGGGTATTGCCGGTGAACAGGGTCAACGTACCTGCAGGAGCAGCATGACGCTGCTCTTGCAACGGGCACGGCTGCCTCGCTGATCAGAAGTTCGCCGGGGTATTGGCGCTGATGATCTCGGCCTCGTCCGGCCCGATGTTCTTGAAACTGTGCGGCAGGGTAGTGGGGATGTAGTAGCCATCGCCCGAGTTGAGCACGCTGACCTGGCCATCGACCCACAACTCGACCGTGCCCCGGGTCACCAGGCCACATTCTTCGCCCTCGGCATGCACGATCGGCTCGCCCGAGTCGGCACCAGGTGCATACAGTTCGCGCAGCATGCGCATCTGCCGCCCTTCGACACTGGCGCCAACCAGCAGCATGCGCAGGCCGTTGCGGCCCAGGTCTGGCTGTTCGCCGCCACGGAACACGTAGCGCTCTTCGCGCACCGGCTCGTCGAAGCTGAAAAACTCCGCCAGGCTCATGGGAATGCCTTCGAGCAGTTTTTTCAGGGAGCTGACCGAAGGGCTGACGCGGTTCTGCTCGATCTGCGAGATCGTCGAGTTGGTCAGCCCACTGCGGCGGGCCAGTTCCCGTTGGGAGAGGTTGTTGCGTTCACGCACCAGTTTGAGTCGCGTCCCCGTGTCCATAGCCGCCTTGTAATCAGAGGTGTTAAAAATAATGAGCGATGCGCATTAAAACACACTCTGCGCGCTTGCGCGCTGTGCTTCTCAACCCCTCTGTTCACGCGGGATTGGCCACAGCCCGACCAGCAGCAACAGCGCTGCCACGGCGAGGAATGGCAAGCGCGGATCCAGGGCGTAGATCAGGGTGCCGGCCAATGGCCCGATGACTGCGCCCATGCCTTGGGCAGCACCAATGGAGCCGGCGGTGGCGCCTTGCTCGGAAGCCTCCATGGCATTGGCTGCCAAGGCCGAAAAGGCAGGAAAGACAAAGCCCATGCCCGCCGCCGCCATAAAATAACAGCTCCACAGCCAAGGTGCCGTGGTGGCCAGCGAGCCGCAGGCAAAGCCCAGGGCCGACACCGTTGCACCTACCCGGATCATCCTCAGGGGTGGCCATTCCAGTTGCCGCAGTATCACCTGTGCGAGTATCAGCGCAACGCCGACTGTGGTCAGGGCGATACCGGCAGCCTGGGCCGCCTCGGCCGGGCCGAGTTGCAAGCGGTCCAGGGCAAAGAAACCGACGATGATCTGCGAGACGGTCACGCTGAGCATGGCGCTGAACGCCACCAGCAGGGGCCGGCGCAGGCGCGGGTCGTTCAGCCGCACCGGGCTGGGTGCGTGACTGTGGTGCAGCGCCTGTGGCTTCAGGGTGAACAGCAGCACCAGGAAGGCAATGGCGGGCAGCAGCGACATGATATGGAAGGGCAGGCTCAGGCTATGCCGCGCCAGCAGCGCCGCCAGCGCCGGGCCGACGACCAGGCCAACGGCGTTGGCCGCGCCCAGCGAGGCCATGGCCCGGGCCCGGCGTTGTGGTTCGACATGATCGGCGATCAGCGCATTGCAGCCCACCGGAATGGCAGCGTAGAAGGCGCCGATGCAACCGCGCGCGACCATCAGGCCGATGAACGCCAGGGTCGCGCCCGGCAGCCAGCGCAGTGCGCCTTCCACGAACAGACACATCAGCCAGTAGGCCAGGGTAAAGCCGGCGCTGCCCAGCAACAGGATTCGCCGCCGGCCGAGGCGGTCCGCTGCGCGGCCCCAGGGCCGGGCCAGCAGCACCCAGACCACGCCAGCCACGGTAACGGCGGCACCTGCTTGCCAGGTGGCCATGCCGAGCTGGCGGGCGATAGGGCCGATCAAAGCGACGAAGGCCATCATCGACATGGTGCAGGCCATGTTGGCCACTAGCAGCGGGCGCAAGTCCAGGGTGCTGGCAGGTAGAAGGGTTGCAGGATCCTTTGCGACATTCATTGGGCAGTCCATGGCAGTACGGCAATAAGGCGTCGATTTGGTTAAGCAAGCATTGATGTGTGTCGAGCGCCCTGGGCTACGTCAGCTCATTCATTGCGGCGCAGGGGGCCTGGCCACATGCTACGCAACACGCCGTCGCGGCGCACCCATGCGTGCATCAACGCCGCGCCCACGTGCACCAATACGGTGGCGAACAGCAGGTAGCCGGCCCAGCCGTGGGCCTCACGCAGCACGGCGTACAGCTGCAAGTTGTGTGGGGCGATGGCGGGCAAGCCCAGCGGGCGTGGGTAGTCGCCAGCCGACAGCATCGCCCAGCCCAGCAGCGGCATGGCCAACATCAGGCCGTAGAGCAGCAAGTGAGAGGCCCCGGCAGCCCAGCGCTGCACTGCTGGCAGATCGTCTGGCAAAGGCGGGTGGGGCACGGCCACGCGCACGCCGATGCGCAGCAGAACCAGCACCATCAAGGCCAGGCCGGTGGCCTTGTGCAGGCTTATCAGTAAAGGGTGGCGAGTCGACAAGTCGACAACCATGCTCACGCCGATGAACAGCATGGCCAGGATCAGCACAGCCATCAGCCAGTGCAGCAGGCGGGCGAAGGGGTGGAAGGCGTCGGGTTTCATGGGCGGGCTCCGGTTCCGAGCGATTCACGGCTGCGGCGGTTGAACGATTCCGAATAGGCAGCAGAACGGGCGGCGAGGATTGGGTCGCCAGATGCTTCGATACCCCGTGGCAGGATCAGTGGGTCGAAGTTCAGATCGCGGCAGGCCCCTTGCTCGGGGGCATCGACCTGCTGCAGCACCAGGGTGCCAGCGTCTACGCGACGCCGCTCGGCTGGCCAAGGGCGGGCAGGGTCATCCACCGCATCCCCCGGTTCGGCCAGTACCAGGCGCAGGGTCCAGCGCAGCGGGCCTTGGGCCAGTCGCTGTTGCAGGTCGTGCTGGAGGAACTGTTTGTCGTCCACCTTTGCAGGCAACGCAGCAAATGCGGTTTGTGGCTCGAGCTGCCAACGTACCGGGTGAGCCGCCCCGGTGGCGTCGATCAGGCGGAAGGCATTGATGCTGTGGTACTGCGTGCTGGCAAAGCTGTCGCTGGGCTTGTAACTTGCCGCCCATTGGCGAAACGCTGCGCTCTCGGGGTGCGCGGCGAAAAACGCCTGCAGCTTGGCTGGGTCCGGTTTGCCGGTGGCCGGTACTGGGGCGCTTGCCAGCACCTGCTCATAGAACCCCTGTGGCGTGCTCACCGCGAGTACCGGCGGGTTGTTCATGCCGGTGCGCCACACCTGGCCATCGTCGGTGCTCAGTTGAATCGCCAGGCTGCGTACCGGTATGCCGGTGTCCGGGGCGAACGGGTTGGCGCCACCGATGGCGAAACGGCCGACAACCGGCACCTGTTGCTGGCTGAAAACACGCGCCGTGGACAGGCTGGCGGCCTGGCCGCTGGGTTGAAAGTAGCCGCTGACGCACAGCCCTTTGGCATGGTTCTTACGGTAGCCTGGGTAGTGCCCGGCCTGGGCTTCGAAGGTATCGATGATGCGTTGTGGCGTCAGCTGCGGTTGGCCGAGCCAGCCTGCGGCATAGGCAAAGCCTGCACCAGCCGCCAGCATCACGGCGCCGATGGCGGCCAGGCGCAAGGCCTTGGCCGGGCCGTGCAAGGGAGAGTTCATGGTGGTGTCCCGTTCAGTGAAGGTGCCAGTACGACGCAGCAGGGAAAAACTTATTCCCTCACCGGGAATAGAATATGTTCACAGGCGTCTGCCCATTACACTGACAACCCCAGAGGCCGGGACCTAGCCATGCATGACCTGGACGACCACCAGTGGCGCGAGCTGCTTGCGCGCCTGCGCCGCTTTGCCGTGTGGCTGACGCGCGAGCCGGGTAGCGCCGACGACCTGGTGCAGGCTACGGTGGAGCGGGCGCTGAGCCGGCGCGACCAGCAACGTGACGCCGACGCGCTGCGCGCCTGGTTGTTCACCATCCTTTATCGGTTGTTCCTCGACGGTAAGCGCCGAGATCGCCTGCATGCGCGTTGGCTGTCCTGGTTCGGCCGGGCCGAGCGTGACGACGAGCCGATCGGTGACAACCTCGAAGCCATCGTTCTCGCTCAGGCAGACTTGCAGGCGTTTGCCCGGCTGACCGCCGAGCAGCGTGCCTTGCTGCTGCTGGTCAGCATCGAAGGCTTGAGCTACAAGGAGGCGGCCCAGGCCATGGGCATCCCCATCGGCACTGTGATGTCGCGCTTGTCGCGCGCGCGCAATGCCTTGCGTGAACTGACCGAGGGCACCCCCCAGCCACCGGCCTTGCGGAGACTGAAATGACGCGCCTGATTCCCAGCGAAGATGAATTGCACGCTTACGTCGACGAGCGCCTGCAGCCTGAGCGCCGTGCCGAGGTACAGGCCTGGCTGGCGGCCAATCCGCAGGCAGCGGCCCGGGTCGAGGGCTGGCGTGCCGATGCGCGGCGTTTGCGTGCGGCACTGGCCGGGTTTGGCGAAATGCCCGGCGCCGCGCGGCTGGAACTGGGCCAGTTGCGCCGGCAACTGCGCCAGCGGCGGCAGCGACGCTGGGCCGCCGCGGCAGCTGTGGTGCTGGCGCTGGGCGTGGGAGGCTTGGGCGGCTGGCAAGTGCGTGACGCAACCTTGGCGCGTGTCGACCTGCCCATGGCCGATGCCGTGCAGGCGCACCGCCTGTTTGCTGCCAGCCAGGCGCTGGATATCCAGGCCAGCGACCCAGGGCAGTTACGCGACTGGCTGGGCCGACACTTCAACCGCGTCGGTCAGTTACCGGACTTGGGCGGCTATGGCTTCAAACCAGTGGGGGCACGCCTGCTCAGCAACGAGCAAGGGCCGGCGGCGTTGCTGGTATTTGAAGATGGCAAGGGCCAGCGCATCAGCCTGTTCCTGCGCACACCGAGTGAGCAGTACCAGCGCATGCCGAACGGGCAGCGGGTCGATGGCCAGCTGGAGGCGCGTTACTGGTCGCATGGGGCGTACAACTTTGCCCTGGTCAGCGCGGCGGACGATGTGCGTGGGGCCGGGGTGGGGGAGGCGTTGCGGTTGGGCTTGTGAGTGGGGGCCCAAGGCGTGCACCGTGGGCCCTGTCGATCAGCTCAATTCCAGCCAGATCGGCGCATGGTCCGAAGGCTTTTCCATGCCACGCAGTTCATAGTCAACACCTGCGTCCTTGATCCGCGGCACCAGGTGCTGCGAGGCCATGATCAGGTCGATGCGCAGGCCGCGCTTGGGTTCGTCTTCGAAGCCACGGCTGCGGTAGTCGAACCAGCTGAAGCGGTCGGTCACGTCCGGGTACAGGTGACGGAAGCTGTCCACCAGGCCCCAACCTTTCAAACGCTCCATCCACTCACGTTCTTCCGGCAGGAAACTGCACTTGCCGGTTTTCAGCCAGCGCTTGGCATTGTCCGGGCCGATGCCGATGTCGCAATCCTGGGGCGAGATATTCATGTCGCCCATCACCAGCACGGGTTGGTCCTTGTGAAACTCGCCCTCGAGCAGTGCCTGTAGGTCCCCGTAGAAGCGCTGCTTGGCCGGGAACTTGGTCGGGTGATCGCGGTTTTCGCCCTGGGGGAAATAGCCGTTCATGATGGTGATCGGGTTACCAGCGGCGTCGGCGAACGTGCCCCAGATGAAGCGGCGCTGAGCGTCTTCTTCATCACTGGCAAACCCCTTGTGCAGGCTCAGCGGCGCCTGGCGTGACAGCAGGGCCACACCGTAATGCCCCTTCTGGCCGTGGTAGTGCACGTGGTAACCCAGTGCCTGCACGTCTGCCAGCGGGAACTGATCGTCGCTGACCTTGGTTTCCTGAAGGCCGATCACGTCTGGCTGGTGCTTGTCGATCAGCGCCGCCAACTGGTGCGGGCGAGCGCGCAGGCCGTTGATGTTGAAACAGACGATCTTCATGGAAAGATGATCCCGGTAAAAGGCGCGATGCTAGCCGACATCGCCCTTCATCACCAGCATGGCGGGTTTGCGAGCCTGCTGCTAACGTGCTGTGGGAGGTGAACGAAGCGCGGTGGGTAACCTCCAAGGCTCAGTACGCCCATTCCAGGAGGTCTGCCCGCAATGCCCGAAACCACAGCCGCCCCGGCCCGTGTTTGCCTGCTTGATGACGGTTACAGCCGTGAGGCGCGTTCGCTGCTGTACAATGCCTACCGCCATGAGCCTACCTTCGCCTACATCTTCGAGGCACAGCGCCCCGGCTATGAGCGGCGCTTGCGAGTGATGGTGCGTGAATGGGTACGGCAGCATTTCTACCTGCAATTGCCCGCCATCGGCTTGCTGGTCGACGACCGCCTGATCGCCCTGGCCTTGATCGTGCCGCCCATGCGTCGGCTCGGTGTGGCTGACAGTTGGGCCTGGCGCCTGCGCATGATCCTCGGTACCGGGTTGCGCTGCACGCGGCGCTACATGGACTACCAGGCCGCCCTGGCCACCTGCCTGCCCAATGACCAGGTGCATGTGCTGCCGTTGCTGGGGGTGCACCCGCAATTTCAAGGCAAACACTACGGCGAGCAATTGTTACAAGCTGTGCACGACTGGTGTGCGGACGACCCAGGCACCCAAGGTGTGGTGCTGGACACTGGCAATGAGCACTACCTGGCCTTTTACCAGCGCCAGGGCTATGAGGAAATTGGCGAAGTTGCTGTAGGGCCTATCCGGGAAAGGGTGTTCTTCCATCCCAATCCGGTCTCTTCAAATTCCGCTTTTGCCTGAACAGGCCGCCAGACGGCTCCCTTGAGCGTCTGGCTCTGGTAGCATTCGCCGCATGACGTATTCAGGAAGATTGACCTGGGGCCTGGTTTTCTGGGCCGCCAGTTTCGCAGCATGGGGTCAGAGCGAGTTGCTGGTGAAGGTAAAACCGGCCAACAAGGCGCTCAAGGCCAATGTCGAAGGCTATATAGGCACGCTGGGCGACCGTGATGAAGAAGCACTTTTGCGCTTCAGCCGCGGGGCAGAGGAGCAGGCGCGCAAAGCCGCGCAAGCACTTGGCTACTATCTGGCGCAGATCGATGCCGAGGTCAAGCCCGCCAGCGATGCCGACCATTCCCCCCAACTGATCATCACCATCAACCCCGGCGAGCCGATTCGCCTGCGCAATGTGACGGTGCGCATAGAAGGCCCGGCCAGCGAGATGAAGGCCTTTCGCGTGCCCGACAGCAAGGCGCTGCGTGCAGGCGAACAACTCAACCACGGGCATTACGAAGATGCCAAGCGGCTGATCCAGAACCAGGCCTCGCGCTACGGTTTCTTCAGCGGCCGCTTCAGTCGCCAGCGCCTGGCGGTGGACCCGCAGGCCGGTGTGGCTGATATCGAACTGGTCTACCAGAGCGGCCCGCGCTATCGCCTGGGGGCGGTCACCTTCGGGGGCGACACGCCGCTGGACGACGACCTGCTGCAACGCATGGTGTCGTTCAAACCGGGTACCCCTTATGACTCGGAGCTGATCGCCGAACTGAACAATGACCTGCAGTCGAGTGGCTACTTCGACGGTGTGCGCGTGGATGCCGCGCCAACCGCCGCCGTCGGCGAAGACGTCCCCGTAGCTGTCCGGCTGGAAACCCGCAAACCCCGCACGATGGGCCTGGGCCTGGGCTACTCGACCGACGTCGGGCCGCGCGGCAAGGCCAACTGGACCCGCCACTGGGTCAACCCGCAGGGTCACAGTTACGGCTGGGAGACCGAGTTGTCTGCGCCGCGGCAGAACGTTGGCCTGTGGTACGACATCCCCCTGGACCCGCCACTGACCGACAAACTGCGCTTCGCCGGCGGCTACCAGAACGAGGAAATTGCCGGCACCGATACCCTCAGTAAACTGCTGACGGTTGGCCCCGAATGGCACAGCAAACTGCCGAGCGGCTGGCAGCGGGTGATTTCGCTCAAGTACCAGCGCGAGGAGTATCGCCTGGGCGATGATTCTGGCTTGAGCAACTTGCTGATGCCCGGCGTGAGCTATTCCTTCCTGCGCAGTGACAACCGTATCGACCCGCACAATGGCTACCGCTTGCAGTTCGATGCCCAGGTGGCCAAGGAAGGGCTGGTTTCCGACACCAACCTGTTGCACGGCAACGTACTCCTCAAGGGCCTGACCACAGTTGGCCACAACCACCGCTTGCTCGGTCGCATACAGTTTGGGGGCAGCGCGACCAATGGCTTCAAGAACAACATCCCGCCGTCGCTGCGTTTCTTCGCCGGTGGCGACCAGAGCGTGCGGGGTTACGACTACCAGACGCTTTCACCGAAGAACAGCGACGGCGACCGTATTGGTGGCCGTTACCTAGTGGCTGGCAGTGTCGAGTACCAGTATTCGCTGACCGAAAAGTGGCGGATCGCAACCTTCGTCGACCAGGGCAACTCGTTCAACAACCTGGAACTGCCCAGCCTCAAGACCGGTGTCGGTTTCGGTGTGCGCTGGGTGTCGCCGGTAGGGCCGCTGCGCCTGGACCTGGCCAAGGCGCTGGATGACGAAGGGGGCATTCGCCTGCACTTTTCCATGGGGCCTGAGCTGTGAAACGCGTGATCAAATACATTCTGCTTGGCCTGCTGGGGGCAATCGCCGGCCTGGGCCTGGCACTTGGCTTGCTGCTGGGTACCGAAGCCGGCAGCCGCTGGGTACTGGCCAAGGTACCCGGGCTTGAGGTAACCGGCTTCCAAGGCCGTCTGGCGGGCAGCTGGCAAGCCAGCGGGCTGAGCTGGGTCGACGCGGGCAGCAAGGTAGAGGTGCAAGCACCGCACCTGGCCTGGTCGCCGGCCTGCCTGCTGCGTGCCACGTTGTGCATCGACCAGCTGCGGGCGCAGCGGATCGACATGGCCTTTGCGCCGAGCACCGAACCTGCCGACAGCGGCCCGTTGCAACTGCCGGCGTTGCGCTTGCCGCTGGCCATCGAGCTGGGTGAGGTGAAGGTTGGCCAGTTGCGCCTGGATGGCAGCGACTTGCTGGCTGACGTGCAAATGACGGCGCACTGGGCCCGCAATGGGATGCGGATCGACAGCCTGCATGTGCAGCGCGACGACCTGCAACTGAACCTGCAAGGCGATGTTCAGCCCGAAGGAGACTGGCCGGTAAAGCTCCAGGCGCAGCTGCAACTGCCTGCGGTAGAGGGCAAACCCTGGCAACTGGCCTTGACTGCCGACGGCGAATTGCAAAAGACCCTGAAGCTCGCAGGTACCAGCAGCGGTTATCTCGATGCCACGTTGACCGGGCAGTTGCAGGCCTTGGCGGAGCACCTGCCAGCGACCTTGCAGGTTCGCTCCGAAGCATTCAAACCGGCGGGTTCGTTGCCTGATACCTTGCAGTTGAACCAGCTCACGCTCGATGCCACGGGCGATCTGCTCAAGGGCTATCAGCTGTCGGGGGCCGCCAGCCTGCCGGCTGAACAGTCACCAATCGCCCTGGCCTTGTCCGGGTTGGTCGACAGCAAGGGCGCCAGGCTCGACGCGTTGGACCTGACAGCCAGCGACAGCCAGCGGGTCAAGCTGCAGGCTACGGCTGACTGGCAGCAAGGCCTGGTTGCCGATGCGCAATTGGACTGGCAGGACTTTCCGTGGCTGCGCCTGTACCCACTGGAAACGCCGCCCGAGGTCACCCTCAAGCGTTTCAGAACCGAGGTGCATTATCGCGATGGCAATTACCGGGGCACCTTCGACGGTGATCTCGACGGCCCGGCGGGGGCGTTCAGCCTGGCCAGCCCATTCGAGGGTGACCTGAGCCAGGTCAAGCTGCCGCAGCTGGCGCTGACCGCCGGTCAAGGCAAGGCCGCCGGCAGTGTTGCAGTCCGTTTTGCCGACGCCCTGGCCTGGGATGTCGACCTGCAGCTTTCGGCACTTGACCCGGCCTATTGGCTGGCCGAGCTCCCGGGTACCCTGGCTGGGCCGCTGCGTAGCAAAGGCGAGCTGAAGGGCGAGCAGCTCACGCTGGATGCCCAGCTTGACCTCAAAGGCCGGCTGCGCGGTCAGCCCGCCGTGCTCAAGGCCGAGGCCCAGGGCGCAGGGCAGAACTGGACCCTGGGCGCACTGGCGATCCAGCTGGGTGACAACCGCATCACCGGCAGTGGCAGTTTGCAACAGCGCCTGGCCGGGCGCATCGACCTCGACCTGCCACGCCTGGGTCAGCTGTGGCCAAGGCTGCAAGGCCAGGTCAAGGGCCGGCTGGATGTCGCCGGCACCTTGCAGGCCCCGCAAGGCACGCTGACCCTGCAGGGCCAGCGCCTGGCACAGGCCGAAAACCGCCTGCAACAACTGGACCTGGACGCCCGCCTGGACAACACCCAGCGCGGCGTGATTGACCTCAAGGCGAGCGGGATCCGGCTGGGCGATACGGCATTGGGCACTTTGCAGGCCAACGGCAAGGGTGACATTCGCCAACAGGGCCTGACCCTGGCGCTGGACGGTCCGCAACTCAAACTCGACCTCGGCCTGGATGGCCAGTTGAACAAAGGAGACTGGCGCGGGCGCCTGGCGAGCGGGCGCATCCAGGCCGGCGGCCAGGATTGGCAGTTGCAGGCGCCCGCGCGGCTGCAGCGCCTGGCCAGCGGCCAACTGGATTTCGGTGCCCATTGCTGGCGGTCCGGTCAAGCCAGCCTGTGTGGCGATGAGCAGCGCCTTGCGCCAGAGCCGCGGCTGCGTTACCACCTCAAGCAGTTCCCGCTGGACAGCCTGGCGCAGTGGCTGCCGAAGGACTTTGCCTGGCAAGGCCTGCTCAATGCCGACATCAACCTGGACATCCCGGCCAGCGGCCCCAAGGGTACTGTCGTGATCGATGCCAGTGGCGGTACCCTGCGCGTGCGCGACAAAGGCCGCTGGATCGATTTCCCGTACCAGACCCTGCGCGTGGACAGCACCCTGGCGCCACGCCGTATCGATACTCGCCTGGCTTTCCGTGGTGAGCGGCTGGGTGAGCTGAGTGTCAATACCCGGCTCGACCCGCTGGGCAAGAACAAGCCGTTGTCGGGTGATTTTCGCTTGGCCGGGCTGGACCTGTCGGTGGCGAGGCCGTTCGTACCGATGGTCGAGCGCCTGGTCGGGCAGCTCAACGGCAGCGGCCAGTTGTCCGGCAGCTTGCTCGCACCGCAGGTCAACGGCAACCTGCGGCTGAGCGGCGGTGAAGTCAGCGGTGCCGAGCTGCCGGCCAGCCTTGAGGACTTGTCGTTGCAGGCGCAGATTGCCGGCGAGCAGGTGCAACTTGACGGCAACTGGCGCAGTGGCGAGGCAGGGCGTGGGCAGTTGAGCGGCAACCTTACCTGGGGCCAGGCGCTGGGCATGAATGTGCGCCTGCAAGGCCAGCAACTTCCCGTCACGGTCGAGCCTTATGCCACCCTGGAAGTTGCTCCGGACCTGACCTTGCGCCTGATCGACGACAAGCTGGCCGTCACCGGCAAGGTGCAGGTGCCCAAGGGCAAGATCACCGTGCGCGAACTGCCTCCGTCCACCGTCAAGGTGTCGGATGACACGGTGATCGTCGGCCACCAGACCGAAGAGGGCAAACCGCCCATGGCGATGGCCATGGATATCGACGTCGAAGTGGGCCGCGACAAGCTGTCGTTCAGTGGCTTTGGCCTTACCGCCAACTTGCTGGGCCATGTGCATATCGGTGACAACCTCGACACCCGCGGCGAGTTAAGCCTGGCTGACGGCCGCTACCGTGCCTACGGCCAGCGCCTGACCATCCGCCGGGCCCGGCTGCTGTTCGCCGGGCCGATCGACCAGCCCTACCTGGACATCGAAGCGATCCGCAAGGTTGACGATGTGATTGCTGGTATCCGCCTGAGCGGCAGCGCCGAGCAGCCAACCAGCACAGTGTTCTCGGAGCCGGCGATGAGCCAGGAGCAGGCGTTGTCTTACCTGGTACTGGGTCGTCCTCTGGGCACCTCCGGCGAAGATAACAACATGCTTGCCGAGGCAGCCTTGGGCTTGGGGCTGGCGGGGAGTGCCGGTATTACCGGCAGCCTGGCATCGAGCCTGGGTATCGACGACTTCCAGCTGGATACCGAGGGCTCGGGCACCACCACCAGCGTGGTCGCCAGCGGTAACCTCACCGAGAAGCTGAGCCTGCGTTACGGGGTGGGGGTATTCGAACCGGCCAATACCATCGCGCTGCGTTACAAACTGAGTAAAAAGGTCTATCTGGAGGCAGCCAGCGGGCTGGCCAGCTCGCTGGACATCTTCTACAAGCGCGACTTCTAGGCCGCTGGCGGGGCTGCCGTCAACGCACCGTGGCAGCCTCGATGAACTCATTGGTATCCGGTGAGGGCGTTGCGCCTGGGGCACGCACCGGGATGATCAGATTGGTGTACTCCTCGATCAGTCGATTCAGGGCTTCGGGGGGTTCACTGGCCTGGAACTGCATGCGGATCTGTACCTCGTCAGGGTCCCGGCTATCACCCTGGCGACCGTGGCCACCGATGGTGACCTTGAAGCTGGCGGCCTTGCTCTCGCTTGCGCTGATCAGTGCCTGCTGTGCTTCGGTGCCTTTGACCCGCACCGACAGGTCGACCTGCATGCGCTCCAGGGCCAGACCCTTGGGCGATACCAGGGCGAACAGCGGCACGCGCATGATGTGTTGGCCGTCCATGGCCACCTCGACCATCTTGGCTTTCATGGGCGCGCCGAGCGCCTGGGTGTCGCACTCGAAGAACTGGTCGAACAGGTTGATGTATTGCTGCGCGATCAGGCTGTTGGTGGCGCTGGCAGCTTCTTGCAGTCCGCGGGTGATCTCACGCAGGTCGATGGAGGTCATCGGGGCGGGGGACTTGTCCATGGATTTGATTCCTCAGGCCGGAAGGGCCCCCTGTCGTTGGACAGAGGGGCAGTTTCGGGAAGGCATAACACCTCAAGGAGCGGGTGGAGTTGTTCCGGCGTCAGGGCCTTTCAAGGTGTCTTTCTGGGATATCTCGTCCGGGCTCTCGAGTGTCGCAGTGTTGACGACGGTAGGCTTTGTTGCGGCGTCGGTCAGGAACTCAATTACCCGCATGATCGCTTCAGGTGGTTCCTGGCGGCGCAAGGTTGTATTGAAGGCATAACGGGCGCGGGTGTCGGTCTTGCGGGTTTGCGTGGACTTGTGGCTGACGCTGCCTTTCACGTTCAGCCTGAACGGACCCCAGCCCAGCGAGCCAGTCGCTTCTGCGCTCATGTCCTTGCTGGAAACATCTTCGGACATCTGGTTGATGACCAGCTCGAACTCGACATTACCTTCGTCGATCGAAATGTTCGGGTGAGTGATCGCTGCCAGCAGCGGCACTTTCATGGTCTTGCTGACCACGCCCTTGTATTCGCCCTGTTCGTCGACGATGGTTTCGTCATAGTCGAACTGGATGGCCACTGCCTTGCCGTCCTGTACGCAGACCTGCATCAGGAAGTCGGCATACGACTTACTGGCGGTGACCTGCGCCTGGACCATGGCCTGCAGTGGGCCGGCGATCATCCGGTCCATCGGCAGGGCATTGATGACCGATCCAATGAGGCTGTTGTCTATCGACATGTTGGGTTGCTCTCTCTAGTGGGGAATTAGGCCGCCTGTGGCGGCCGGGTTGCCGGCGTGTCAGCGAGCGCACGGCTCCTGGCGCCGGATGTTGCCGATCTGACGCAAGCTCAGGCCGTACTTGTTGGCCAGCAGGCTGCGGGACAAGCCGTCGGCGCTTTCTTTCTGAATCTGTTGGTTACGCAGCTGACGCAGGAAGTGGTCCGCCTTGGGAATCTCCAGCGCAACCCCGGCAAAGCGCTTGATCAGTGCGTCGAGCGCTTCGGCCGGGAGCACGTCGGCGAGCCTGGTGCGCTCGCGGTACTTGGGGATGTACTTGGGCCTACCGCCGTAGGCGCAGGTCAGTTGGTAAGCGTTTTCGATGCCGATACAGTCGATCAGGGCCTGCAATGAGTGAGGCAGCTGGCTGATATCTATCTGGCTCAAGTCTGGCAATTGCATATGGCGCTCCTTCGGGATGGGTGGAATGTGCGACCCGATCACCCGCGGCGTTATGTCGAAGGTGTGAGCTGATTCTGTGGGACAGCCGCCGCGCGTCGCTAGGCGGCATATGGCGCGGGGGTTGTAGCTTCGGTGAACAGGTTTTGCAGGCAGCGATATCCGGGTTTGTAGGAAATAGCGTTGGCACACCCTGCTAGCTGCCGGTTTCCCATCTGGTCATACCCCTTGATTACCAGTTGGGTGCTGCAACCCTCAGTCGCATGGATAGCTGGTCAGCAAGCTGGCGCTACTCAGGTAGGCCTGGGGCGTGGCGCGCATGCTCTGGGGTAAGGTGCGCCAATCAACCAGCAGGCACAGCGTATGCAGCGGTCGGCCGTCGCGCTGCCCGATGACCTGCCCGGCAAAACTGCGCCGGTACAGGGCGTGGGTATGCTGCAACGCCTGTACCTGGTCGGCCTGGGCCAGGGTCTGGCGGGCCAGCTCCGGTAGCCTGGCGGTGGGCACGCTGAAATGCAGCGGCGCCCCGTTTGCCTGCAGGTAACCGGCCTGGCGTACGCGCTGCCACAGTTGCTGCCACTGGGTGGCACCCGCATGGGCCGCCAGCTCGCGGCCAAGTTCGCGCAAGTCTTCGGCGGGTGTGTGCCGAGTGTCCAGGGCATGGAGGGAAAAGGGGGCGAGGAACAGCGATGCGAACAGCAGGGGTTTGTACATGGTGCCTCCGGCATGGGTGCTTTGGGAGCCTCATGCTTTCAGGCTGAAGCCGCCCCACCCAGCAGGAAATCCAGCGCCGGGGGCGAGGGCCGTTGTATCATTGCCGCGGCTCGTTGCGAGCCATTTGCCCCTGATGTTGCAAGGAACCTTCGATGACACACGTGCAGCGCCTCAAATATTCCCTTTTGATCATCCTGGTGGTACTGGGCCTGATGCTGGGCCTGTCCCACCTGCAGAAGCAGGGCACGATCAGTGAGCAGACCTTCCAGATGCTGGCTATCGCCATCGCCGTAGTGGTCGTGGTGATCAACGGCATCCTGCGGCGCAAGGTCAAGCCCTGATCTGTGCGGGCCGGCCTGCATGGCCGGCCTAGGTGGTCAAATAACCGCTCAGAATGCAATAGACCTTGCGCACCGGCACTTCACTGGTCCAGGCATTGGTCGCGCCAGCAGGCACCACGAGGGTCTCGCCAGCCGCAACGGTGTGCACGGAGCCATTGTTTTCAGTCAGCTCAAGCCGGCCTTCGATGATGTGCATCAATTCGCTGTACTCGGGTTGCACCTGCCGTCGTTCATAGGGCTCGCATTCCCAGACCCCGATGCGCAGTGCGCCCTGCTCAAAGCCTGGCTGGCTCCAGGCCTGCGGCGTGGGGCTTAGCAGCACCTCTGCCGCTGGCGGGTTGCAGGGTTTTAATGGCCCCAGCAGGTCGAGCTTGAACGGCTGGTGATGGCTGGCATCACCTTGAAGCCCCGGAAAACGCATGAATACGTAGCGCAGTTCGCCTTTGGGTAGCCAGCTCAAGGCCACGCCTTTGGGCACCACGAAAACATCGCCCGGCACCAGGCGCACCTCGAAGCCGTCGCCGCTCAAGTTGAGCTCACCCGCTTCAAGTACCCCCAGTAGCACCGCATCGAATGCGTCGAATCGGCAGGCATGGCCACCTTCGCCGCAGCCGACTTCATACCCTGGCCCATCCGAGACAGCCAAGGCTTCACCTTGGCGGTAATGTAAGACGTGCGCCATGAAACCTCCCGGTCAACGGCCAATGGCATCGAGAAACTGCTGCCAACCGGCGGCCAGGCGCACGCCAGGCGCCCGGAAGGCATGCAGTGGAATAGGGTTAAGACGCTCACCGGCCAACAGCCGCAAATCCAGCGGGCGACCTGCGGTCAGGTCGGCCAGGCGGGCACCCATGTAAGTCGACATGGCCACGCCGCCGCCGTTGTAGCCAATGGCGTAGAAGCGCCGCGCGTCCAGTTGCCCTGCGTGGGGCAGGCCGTCCAGGGTCATGTCTACCAGGCCCGACCAGCGATAGGCAATGGCCTGGCCACGCAGTTGTGGGAAGACTTCCGCCATGTTCGCCTGCAGGGCTTGGTAGGCGGCGTCGTTGCCATCAGTGCCGAATGCCCCGCGACCGCCAAAGATCAGCCGGTCACCGATGACGCGGAACCAGCGCAGCATGCGCTTGGTATCGCCGCAGACTTGGCCGCCTGGCAGCAGGCTGGCCAGCAGCGCTGGGGGCAGGGGCTCGGTGGCGATGATCGCACTGCAAAAGGGTACGATACGCCGGTGCATGGGGGCGCTGACAGGCGTGAGGTCTGAGTAGGCATTGGTGGCATACACCAGCTGTTTGGCATGGATGCGTCCTTGGGGGGTGTCCACCACGATGCCGCCGGGGCTGCTCTGCACACGTTGGGCCGGGCTGTTGACGAACAGCTTCACGCCCCGTTCAGCCAGGTGTCGTGCCATACCTCGGGCAAAGTTGAGGGGGTGCAGGCCACCCGCTTTCGCAGTCAACATGCCGCCGGTAAAGCGTTGCGATCCGGTCATATGTGCCACTTCCTCGGCACTGAGCATCACCGAACTACGGCTGCCCGTTTCACGTTCAATCCACGCTGCTGTCGCTCGCAGGTTGTCCAGGGCCTTGTCATTGTGGGCCGCTGCCAGGTGGCCATTGAGCGTTAGCCGCGCTTCGCTCAACCCCAGGGATTCGACGGTTTCGATTACGCTGTCTACCGCCGCGTAACCCGTGCGATAAAGGTGCAGGGCGGTGTCGCGGTCATACCGCTGCATTACGCTCTGGAAGCTGACGCGGAATTTGGGCGACACCACGCCGCCGTTGCGCCCGCTGGCACCCGAGGCCAGGCTGTTGGCCTCCAGTACCACCGGTTCACGGCCACTGTCGGCGATATGGCGGGCGGCGCTGAGGCCAGTGTAGCCGCCACCGATAATCACCACATCGCATTGCCGTTCGCCTTGCAGCGAGGGGAGTGGCACGGCGGGTTCGGCTGTGGCAGCCCAGAGAGACTGGATATTCATGGGGCAATCTTCCGCAATGTCTTCGCGTTAGGGCCGCAATGCGGCCCCGTTTGACCTCAGCCCAATTCCTTCTCTACGGCGTCGGCCAGTTGTGCCAGCGAGGTAAAGTGGTAGTGCGGCTCGGTACGCTCGGACTCCAGGGTGCCGCCGGTGCCTTTCTGCGCATGGCGGCGCTCGATCCAGCACACTTGATAGCCCAAGCGCTTGGCCACGCCGATGTCGTGATACTGGCTTTGTGCAACATGGAGAATTTGCTCGAAGACGATGCCCTGGCTAGCCAGCACGCCGCGGGTGTAGGCGAAGAACTGTGGGTCAGGTTTTTCGAAGCGCACGTCGTCCACGGTGACCCGCACATCGAAGGGCTCGCCCAAGGTGCGGGCCATGTGGTTGAGTGCCCAGATGCGCGAGTTCGTGGTGGCGACCAGTTTGAAGTGCTTGCGCAAGCGCTGGAGTGCTTCTACCGAGTCTGGGAAAGGCGGGAAATTTTCCACCGACAAGGCCAGGCCGCGCGCGTTCTCGACGCTGTCGGGCAGGTTCAGTTTAGTGGCGATACGGTGGTAGCAGCGCTCCAGGTCGTCAGGCCACCAGCCGGCGTCCGGTTCGGCGCGGGCTTCGCGGTAGGCCTTGAGGATATCGTCATCGCTGTAGGCTTTGGCGGCTTCGGCAACTACGCCACGGATATGGTTGAGGATGCCTGCCTCGAAATCGATCAAGGTACCGACAACATCGAAGGTCAAGGCTTTGAAGGGCTTGAAGGACATGGTGCGCTCCGCAAGGGTGGGTGACGGTGTGAACAAAGTATCGGCGCACCTGCCTGCTCCAATGTTCCGTTTTCACGGCTTGCGGCAGGCATAACCTGCCGTATTTTTCCTCACTCCCAGGCAAATGTTGCGTAGACCTCTGGCAAGCTGGGTCACTCGTCAGTAGCCCAGGAGCGAAGCACCATGACCCTGCTGTTCAAAGTCGATCAGGCGCGCGGCCGCGCCTGGAGGGCCCTGTTTGCCGAACAGGCTCCGGATATCGAAGTGCGCTTGTGGCCTGACGTGGGTGAGGCTTCGGATGTGCGCTATCTCGCGACGTGGCAGCCGCCTGATGGCATCGCCGAGCGCTTTCCCAACCTTGAGGTACTGTTCGCCACCTCGGCAGGGGTCGATCAGTTCGATACGGCTGCGCTGCCAGCCGGCGTGCAGGTGGTTCGAATGCTTGACCCGGGAATCGTCCAAGGGATCGTCGAGTACGCCACCATGGCCGTGCTGGCGCTGCACCGTGACCTGCCGCTTTACCTGGAACAGCAGCGCCAGGGCCTGTGGCAGGACCACCCAATCGTGCCGGCGCACCAGCGGTGTGTCGGGGTCATGGGGCTCGGAAACCTTGGGCAGGCGGTATTGCGCTTGTTACAAGGGTTTGGATTTGCATTGCAGGGATGGTCACGTTCGGAGAAGCAGATCGAAGGCGTGCGTTGCTTTGCCGGCGATGCGGGGTTGAAGGCGTTTCTGGCCGATTGTGAGATTCTGATCTGCCTGTTGCCACTCACACCGGATACTGCAGGCATTCTTGACGCTCGTCTGATGTCAGCCTTGCCGCGTGGCGCTTGCCTGATCAACCTTGGACGAGGCGGCCACCTGGTGGACGACGACCTGCTGGCTGCTTTGGACAGCGGTCAGGTCAGGCGGGCAATCGTCGACGTGCTTGCCAGTGAACCGCCGGGGCGGGGCCACCCGTTGATGGGGCACCCGAATGTATGGGTGACGCCTCATGTTGGCGCGATGACGCATCCTGAGTCGGCGTTTCGGGTGTTGCTGAAGAACCTGCGCAGGCACCAGCGGGGAGAACCGATGGAGGGGGTTGTGCCGCGGCAGCGGGGGTACTGAGCACAGGCCCATGTCCCGCTGCTGTCTGTTTGTTTGCCAGCATTGTCTTTGCGGTCAGACAGGCTTGGAATGGCCGGCTCACACCGCTCTGACCAGGCTGCGCAGCGGAACGGTGCTCTTGACCACGGGTGACTTGATCACGATGTAGCTGAAGTATTTTTCGATGCCGATTTCCTTCTCCAGTATCGACTCCATCAGCTCTTGGTAATGCTGGATGCTGCTGCACAGGAACCGCACCAGGTAGTCATAGCCGCCACTGATCAGATGGCATTCCAGCACCTCATCGATATTGCGGATGCTCGATTCGAATTTCACGAAGTCCGCACGCTTGTGGTCCTGCAGGGTAACTTCAGTGAACACGGTCACCGAGTTGGCGAATTTGGCCAGGTTCACGTGGGCTTCGTAGCCACTGATATAACCCGCGGCCTCCAGGCGCTTGACGCGCTGCAGGCAGGGGCTGGGTGACAGCCCCACAGCCTCGGCGAGGCTGACGTTGGTCATGCGCCCGTCCTTTTGCAACTGGACAAGAATGTTGATGTCGATGCGATCAAGTTTGGTTGCCGCGTCCATCGTTGACTCCTCAGTTGATTCCGGTCCGGTCTGCCTGTTTCAGGCCCGTAATGCCCATTGATGGGCATGGGCCATGTCGGCCAGGCTTGCGTATTCACAACGTTTGGCATCGAGTGCCGACTGCGTCAGGTTCCAGGGCTGAGCCTGTTCGCGCTGCAGCGTACAAATCGGAAAATCGACCAAGCTGTTCCATGGGTCGTCCGCTTCGCTGCTGCGCACAGGCAGCATCCCAATCCGTGGTACGTCAATCGCTTGCAGTGCGTGTGCCAAGGCTGGCCGCCAGTCGTCATCAGCCGGTTCAACGATAGCATCGAAGGCGACCGGCAGGCGCCGGGTCAGGCTTTCGATATCTATGCCGTGGCGTGGAGCGATAAGGATCAAGCGATAAAACTTGCTCAGGTACTGCACGGCGCCCGGTGCGTCTTCGTAGATCAGCCACTGCGCTGCAGCGCTACCAAAGGCCACACTGGCATTCCAGTCAGGAACAATACGCAATTGTTGCGCCAGGCGTTGGTAGAGTTGCCCGTGCAATGCTGTTGGGCTATTGACCTGATGGGCCAGTTGCAGCGTCAGGTTGCGATAAGCCGCCAGCAGCTGCCGGTCGTCGAGCGGTTGCGCAGATTGCGCCGCAAGGGGGCGCAGGCCTTCGAGAATGCCCCGTTCGCGGTCAACCAGGGTGGCGTACGACAAACCCAGTGCCTGGTAATGCGTAATTTTCATGGGAAGTAGCTCCTGTGGTGATTCAGCGGGTCCATCCAGGGCTGTGCCAAGGGCCGCGTCAGCGGCCTTGACGATCACTCAGGCACCTGCGGCATCCAGCGCCTGGCTAAGCATCTCCAAGGCCTCGGCCAGCTGCGCCGAGGTGGTGACCAGTGGCGCGAGGAAGCGCACCACATTGCGGTGCACGCCACACTTGATCACCAACAGGCCGGCCTGGCGGGCTTCGTCAATCACCCGTTGGGCCAAGGCCGCGTCCGGGCTGTTGCTGGCATCCCCGGCGACCATCTCGATCGCCTGCATGAAGCCCAAGCCGCGGACCTCGCCGATACGTGGGTGAGCTTGTTGCAGGGCCAGCAACCCTTGGTGCAGTTGGTGCGCCAAGGCTTCCCCCTGGGCCAGCAGATCCTGGCTCTCGAACAGATCCAGAACCGCCAGTGCGGCGGCGCAGGCCACGCCGTTACCGCCATAGGTGCCGCCCAGTCCGCCCGGTGACGGGGCATCCATGATCGCCGCACGGCCAACCACACCCGACAGCGGCATGCCGCCGGCCAGGCTTTTGGCAACCGTGACCAGGTCCGGCTGGATGCCGGCATGCTGGAAGCCGAACATCTTGCCGGTGCGGCCGAAACCGGCCTGGATCTCATCCAGGATCAACACGATGCCATGGCGATCACAACGCTCGCGCAGGCCCTGCAGAAACGCCTTGGGTGCGGCGATGAAGCCGCCGTCACCTTGCACGGGCTCGATCAGGATGGCTGCGACCCGGTCAGGCGCGACGTCGGTGGCGAATAGCTCATCGAGCCGTGCCAGGGCTTCATCACTGTCGATGCCGCGATAAGGGTTGGGGTAGCAGGCGTGGTAGATCTCGGCCGGGAATGGGCCAAAGTTCTGTTTGTAGGGCTGGCTCATGCCGGTGAGCGTCACGCCCAGCAGGGTCCGGCCATGGAAGCCGCCAGTGAAGGAAACGACGGCGGGCCGGTTGGTGTGGCCACGGGCGATCTTGATGGCATTTTCTACCGCTTCGGCCCCGGAGGTGAACAGCGCCGTCTTGTAGTGCTCGCCGTTGCCCACCAACGCGTTCAGGCGTGCGGCGACGGCAATGTAGGGCTCGTAGGCCACGACCTGGAAGCTGGCATGGGACAGTTGCTGAACCTGGCGTTGCACGGCCTCGACAACGTTGGGGTGATTGTGGCCTGTGTTGAGTACGCCAATGCCGCCAACGAAATCCAGGTAGCGGCGCCCATCGACATCCCACAACTCGGCACCGCTGGCACGGGCCGCTACCAGTGGGTGGGCGGTGGCGATACCGCGTGGCACGTTTTCGTCGCGCCAGGCGAGCAGGCGTTGGTTTTCGCTCAGGGGAGGATTCATCGTAATCTCCAAGGCAAGTCAGGGGAGTGAGGGTGAGTTTCAGGATAAAGACTGGCCGTGGTGACAAGCGCTGAAGTTGGGGCGGCCGGTGGCGAGATCGGTTGATTTGCGGGGGGGTTGCGAAATATTACGCTGGGCAGTGGTCCTGGCCGGATGGCGAGGACCACGCCACGCGCGTTCAGCGTGCCTGGGGAACCACGATGGTGTCTTGTGGATGCAGGCGCATCCACAATGGTGCGCCGATCTGCGGCAGGCTCAGGTTACCTTCATGGTGGCTGGGCTGGCGCAGGCTGACCGTCGGGCCGCCATCGAGGTCGACGAACACCTTCAGGCTCTCGCCCTGGAACACGATGTCCGAAACCCGGCCGTGCAGGCGGTTCCATTCCGGGCCTGCGGTGCCGTTGTCGAGTAGCAGTTTCTCCGATTGCAGCGCCAGGAAAAGCGCACCGCTGGCCGGTACCTCGCGGCTGGTTCGCAGGGTGGTCGAGCCCAGGCACAGACCCGCCGAGCTGCGCTGCAGGGGCACCAGCGTGCTTTCACCGATGAAGCTGGCAACGAAATCGTTGGCCGGGTGATCGTGAAGCCTGCGGGGGGTGTCCACCTGCACCAGTTTGCCGCCGCGCATGATCGCGATGCGGTCGCTCATGGTCAGGGCTTCGCGTTGGTCGTGGGTGACGTAGATCATGGTCGCACCCAAGCGCTTGTGCAGGGCGCGCAGTTCGATCTGCATGGTTTCGCGCAGTTGCTTGTCCAGTGCAGATAGCGGCTCGTCCATCAGGATCAGTTTGGGTTCGAAGACGATTGCCCGGGCCAGCGCCACACGCTGGCGTTGGCCACCGGACAAGGCACTGATCGCACGGTCTTCATAGCCGGCCAGTTCAACTGTGGCCAGAGCCTTGGCTACCCGCTCGCGGCTGTTGTTGGCACTGACGCCGCGGGCGCGCAGCGCAAACGCGACGTTTTGCCCCACGGTCATGTGCGGGAACAATGCGTAGTTCTGGAATACCACACCGATGTCGCGTTTGTTGGGCGGCATCAAGGTGACGTCACGTTCGCCAAACAGAATGCTGCCCGAACTCACCCGCAAAAAGCCGCCGAGAATGCTCAGCAGTGTGGTCTTGCCCGAGCCGGAAGGCCCCAGCAGCGACATGAACTCACCAGCCTCTACCTTCAGATCGACCTGATCCAGCGCCTTGAGGTTGCCATAGTGCTTGCTTACCTGGTGAACGGTGACCGATTCGAAACCATCAGTGAAATGCATCGCGAATTCTCCTGCGCAGGGCAACGGGGCTAGAGGGCTGTGTTCATCTGAGCACAGCCGCTCAGCCGGTTCGTGCTGTTTTGCTCCGGTTCAAAAGTCAGATCTGCTACGTCGGGCTCAGCCCAGGCCACCCATGTGCCAGGCTTTGATCTCGAGGAACTCGTCCAGCCCGTATTTGGAGCCTTCGCGCCCGGTGCCCGACTGTTTCATGCCGCCGAATGGCGCCACCTCCATGGAGATGATCCCGGTGTTGAGGCCGACCATGCCGAACTCCAGGCGCTCGCCGACGCGCCAGGCCCGGCGCATGTCCTGGGTAAAGTAGTAGGCGCCCAGGCCGTAGGGCGTGGCGTTGGCGATTTCCAGCGCCTCGGACTCTTCAGTGAAGCGGAACAGCGGCGCCACCGGGCCGAACGTTTCTTCGCTGGCCAGCAGCATGTCGGGACTGGCGTCACGCAGCACGGTTGGTTGCACGAACAGCCCATCGCGCTGAGGCAGGCCACCCGTGATCACCGAGGCGCCTTTGGCCAGGGCGTCGTCAATGTGTCGGTGCACTTTGTCCACGGCGGCCTCGTTGATCAGCGGGCCGAGAGTGACGCCTGGGGTGAAGGCATCGCCGACCTTGAGCTTGGCCACCTCGGCGCTGAGGCGCTCGGCGAAGCGGTCATAGATGCCGTCCTGCACCAGAATCCGGTTGGCACAGACGCAGGTTTGACCGGCATTGCGGAACTTGCTCAGCATCACGCCCTGGATTGCCAGTTCAAGGTCGGCATCATCAAACACGATGAAGGGCGCGTTGCCGCCCAATTCTAGGCTCAGGCGCTTGATGGTGGCTGCGCACTGGCTCATCAGCAACTGGCCGACCTTGGTCGAACCAGTGAATGACAGCTTGCGTACGCTGGGGTTGGCCGTCAGTTCGCTGCCGACGCCGGCGGGCAGCCCGGTCAGCACGTTGAACACCCCGGCTGGAATGCCTACTCGTTCAGCCAGCACCGCCAACGCCAAGGCCGACAGCGGGGTCAGTTCCGACGGTTTGACCACGATGGTGCAGCCTGCCGCCAAGGCCGGTGCGCACTTGCGAGTGATCATGGCATTGGGGAAGTTCCACGGCGTGATGGCGGCCACCACGCCGACCGGTTGCTTGAGCACCAGGATGCGCCGGTCGGTGGTGGGGGCGGGAATAGTGTCGCCATAAACACGCCGTGCTTCCTCGGCAAACCATTTGACGAAGCTGGCGCCGTAGCCGATTTCGCCTTTGGCTTCGGCCAATGGCTTGCCTTGCTCGGCACTCATGATTATTGCCAGATCGTCCTGGTTGGCCAGGATCGCCTGGTGCCAGGCTTCCAGTACTCGGGCCCGCTCGGCGGGCGGCACTTCGCGCCAGGCCTGAAAGCTGGCTTCAGCGGCGGCGATGGCACGGCGTGTTTCGCTGGCGCCCAGGGCCGGTACCTGGGCCAGGGTCTGGCCGTTGGCGGGGTTGATGACGGCCAGGGTGGCGCCGTCGTCGGCGTCGATCCATGCACCATTGGCATAGGATTTCTCGACCAGCAGGGACGGGTCGCGTAATTGCTCTTTCAACATGGGAACACCTATAGCTTGGTTGCCGTGACGGGCAAATTGTAAGAAGCCGGCGCCAGCGCCCGATGCCAAATTGCACCGGGCGGGCAGTCAGAGATGCTGAATTGAGGGGGGTTACAACAGGACCTGCCGCGCCGCTTCAAGGCGCCGCGGCAGGGGCTTCAGGCCTGCTTGTTGCGCCCGGCGATGACGACCAGCAGCAGCGAGGCGAGAATCAGCATGGAGCTGATGGCGGCGATGGTCGGGTCGATCTCGTCGCGCAGTGCGGTGAACATGCGTTTGGTGAGGGTCTGGTTGTCGCCGCCGGAGATGAACAGCGCCACCACGGTCTCATCCAGCGAGGTGATGAAGGCGAACAACGTTGCCGACACCACGCTCGGTTTGATCTGCGGCAGGGTTACGGCCATGAATGCGCGAAAGCGATTCATGCCGAGGCTGCGTGCCACCATTTCCTGGGACATGTCGAAATTGCGCAGACCTGCCAGCAAGGCGATGATCACGTAGGGCAGCGCCAGCATGATATGCGCCAGCACCAGGCCGATCAGCGAACTGACCAGTCCGACCCGGGCATAAACAAAAAACACGCCGGCCGCGATCAGGATGATTGGCACCATCATCGGTAACAGCAGGATGATCTGCAGGGTGCGTATGATCTTGAGCGTCGAGTTGTTGATCGCGTAGGCCGCCGCCATCCCCACCGGCAGCGAGATCAGGGTCGTGGCCAGGGCGGTGATCAGGCTGACCTTGGCGGCGCTCATCCATTCGATGCTCTGGAAGAATGCCGCATACCAGTTCAGCGACCACTCCTTGGGCGGAAACTGCAGGAAGCGGGCTTCGGAGAATGACATCGGTACCACGATAAGCACCGGCACGATCAGATAGGCGAGGATCATCGCCACCAGCAGCCCGAACATAACGTTCGAGATGCGCAGGTTGGAGAACAAGGCTTTCATGTCAGCGCGCTCCCAGAACACGTTCGATCGGGATGAAGCGGTTGATGCCCCAGAAAATCAGGAACACCACCAACAGAAGGACCAGGCCTACGGCACTTGCAGCGCCCCAGGCGTGATACAGCTCGACATTGCGTTGCACCAGCATCGACACCAGGATGGTGCGTCCGCCACCCAGCAGCTCGGGGGTGATGAAGAAGCCCAGGCAGATTACGAACACCAGGATGGAGCCTGCCATGACGCCGGGGGCAGCCATCGGCAGGAACACTCGACGGAACGAATAGAACGGCGAGGCGCCCAGGCTGCTGGAGGCTTGCAGCAGGTCCTGGGGGATCTTGCGCATCACCGCGTACAAAGGCAGCACCATGAACGGCAACATCACATGCAAGGTACCTATCACTGTGCCGGTGGTGTTGTGCATCAAGTTCAATGGCTTGTCGATCAGGCCCAGGTCGAGCAGGGTCTGGTTGACCAGGCCGCGTCGCTGCAACAGCACCAGCCACGCGTAGGAGCGCACCAGTACGCTGGTCCAGAAGGGGATGATCACGCAGACCAGAATCAAGTTGCCCCACACCCCCTGCAGCCGCGCCGCGGCGTAGGCGATGGGGAAGCCCAGCAAGATCGAAAGTAGGGTAACGATCAGGCTGATCTTGAAGGTCAGGGCGAAGGTGTCCCAATAGATGCGCTCTTCGAAGATGCGCAGGTAATTGGCCAGGGTGAAGCCATCGTCACCCTGCACCGACTGCAGGGCCAGCCAGCCCAAGGGCAGTATCAGCAACACCACGACCATCAGCAACGCCGGCAGCAGCAAGAGCAGCATGCTCGTGTGCTCCTTGCGTTCTTCACGTTGCAGTGCCTCGGGCGTGGTCATGAGGGCTGGGCTTGAGTCGGATATCGACTGTGCGAGATAAGCCTGTGTCATGTCGGCCTCCGGTCACTGCTTCTGCACGAATGACAACCAGCGCTCTTCTGCCTTGACCCCTTCGGCTGACGCCCACCATTGGGCTGATAACAGGGCCTGGCGCTGCATGTTGTCGGGCGAGGAGGGCAGTTCGGTGGCGCGTTTGGCCGGGATGATGCCGGCCTCGAAGGCTTTGGGGTTCAGCGGGCCGTAGTCGATGATCATCGGCAAGGCGGCCTGGAGGCGGGCATCAATCAATTCGTTGACGAACTTCATCGCTGCATCACGGTGCTTGGTGCCTTTGAGCACGCACAACGAATTGGTTTCGAGGATGCCTTGGTCGTAGGTGAACGTCACCGGAGCACCGTCTGCCTGCACGGCGCTGATTCGGCCGTTCCAAGCCTGGATCATGTCGACTTCGCCGTCGCTGATCAGCTGCGCCGATTGCCCGCCGGAGGTCCACCAAGTGGCGATGTGCGGTTTGATTTGCTCGAGCTTCTTGAATGCGCGGTCGACGTCCAGCGGGTAAAGTTTGTCGGGCGCTACGCCGTCTGCCAACAGGGCGATCTCCAGGGTAGGGCGTGGCAGGTTGCGCAACGAGCGTTCGCCTGGATACTTGTCTGTATTCCAGAAGTCAGCCCAGGTTTTTGGCGCGTTGTCCTTGCCGAAGGCGTCGGTGCGGTAGGCCAGCACGGTGGAGTAGCTGATGTAGCCGACGCTGTAGTCATCCTTGAGTGCGGCCGGCAGTTGGGCGGCATTTGGAATCATGGCGAGGTCGAGTTTCTCGAACAGGCCTTCTTCTTCGCCGCGGATGCAGTCGCCGGTGGGGAGGTCGACCACATCCCAGCTCACATTGCCGCTTTGCACCTGCGTCTTGATGATCGGATAGGCCTTGGGTGAGCTGTCCTGCTTAAGGGTCAAGCCGAGCTTCTTGGCCGCTGGCTCCAGGATCGCCTTGCTTTGTGCTTCCTGGTAGGCGCCGCCCTGTGAGACGAAGGTGATCGAGTCTGCAGCCTGGGCAAGCGATGCGCTGCCGATCAGCAGGGTGAGGGTGCAAAGCTGCCAGGTGCGTAGCGTAGACATTGTCATGTGCAAAACTCCCATTCGGATGTGGGCAGGTGCAGGATGCGAGCGGGGCGCGGTCTTATCGGGCCGCTGTGTGGTTGACCCCTCGGTCTAATGTACCGGCAGGGCCCAGGCGCAAGGGCGCACAAATGGGCGCTGCGAGAGTGCTTTATTGCAAAAACCGAGGGGTTGACGGCATATCGTGCGCAGAGGGCTCAGTCATGCCGGTTTGAAGGCCAATGATGTTCAGTCTAACCGGGCCAGGGTGTCGCTGATGGCGGCGCCCACCTGCTGGGTGGAAAGTGTGCCGCCCATGTCAGGTGTGACCGAACCGTCGGCAATTACCCGTTCGATGGCCTTGAGCATGTCGTCGTGGGCGCGCTGGTAACGCTCATCTCCCTGGCCCAGGAATTCCAGCATCAGCGCACCTGACCAGATCATCGCGATCGGGTTGGCGATGTTCTTGCCGAAGATGTCCGGTGCAGAACCATGCACAGGTTCGAACAGTGACGGGAAGTTGCGTTCAGGGTTGAGGTTGGCCGACGGGGCAATGCCAATGGTGCCCGCGCAGGCCGGTCCCAGGTCCGACAGGATGTCGCCGAACAGGTTGGACGCCACCACTACATCGAAGCGCTCTGGCTGCAACACGAAACGCGCACAGAGGATGTCGATATGCTGCTTGTCCCAGCTGACGTGCGGATAGTGAGCCGCCATTGCTTCGGTGCGCTTGTCCCAGTACGGCATGCTGATGGCCATACCGTTGGACTTGGTGGCCGAAGTCACGTGCTTGCGCTCGCGTTTCTCGGCGAGGTCGAACGCATACTTGAGGATACGATCGACGCCACGGCGGGTGAAGATCGATTCCTGAATGACGATTTCGTTTTCAGTGTTCTCGAACATGATGCCACCGAGCGACGAGTATTCGCCTTCGGTGTTCTCCCGCACCACCACGAAATCGATGTCGCCGACCTTGCGGTTGGCCAAGGCGCACGGCACCCCTGGGAACAGGCGCACCGGGCGGATGTTCACGTACTGGTCGAACTCGCGGCGGAACTTGAGCAGTGAGCCCCACAGGGAAATGTGGTCAGGTACCTTGTCAGGCCAACCCACGGCACCGAAGTAGATGGCGTCGTATTGCTTGAGTTGTTCGGCCCAGTCATCCGGCATCATCTTGCCGTGTTGCAAGTAGTAGTCGCAGCTGGCCCATTCGAAGGTGTCGAACTGCAGCGCCAGGCCATGCTTGAGCGCGGCGGCTTCCAATACACGGATGCCTTCTGGCAGGACTTCGAGGCCGATACCGTCCCCAGGGATGGCAGCGATGCGGAAAGAGTGTGCAGGCATGGCAGTAGCTCTGTTCGATGAAGGAAGCACTAGGCTAATCCTATTCGTTTCGGACACAATCAGCTTCTCTGTTGAAACTTGGTTTCTGATTCGTGAATAATTTGCCTAGCCTGCACGATCTGAAAGTATTTCTGCTGGTCGCACGCCGCTTCAGCTTCACGGCCGCCGCAGATGAACTGGGTATGTCTCCCGCGTTCGTCAGCAAGCGCATCAGAGCGCTGGAGCAAGACCTGAGCCTGCGTCTGCTGCACCGCTCAACCCGCAGCGTGACGCTGACCGACGAGGGTGAGCGGGTCAGCCGCTGGGCACAGCAGTTGCTGTATCAGGTGAGTCAACTGGGCGATGAGATCGATGCCCTACACGGCGAGCCCAAGGGTTTGTTGCGGGTGGTGAGTAGCCCCGGTCTTGGGCGGCGGATGGTTGCCCCGGCTTTGGCGGAGTTGGCTGCGCGCTACCCAGGCCTGGATATTCGTCTTGATGTTCAGGATCGCCTGGTCGATTTGGTAGAGGAGGGCGTTGACCTGGACATTCGGGTGGGTAACGACCTCCCCCCCGATGTCATCGCCAAGCCGCTGGCGCAAAATCACCGGGTGCTGTGTGCCAGCCCGCACTACCTGCGCGTCCATGGCACACCGGCTTCGTTGAGCGACCTTGGGCACCACGATTGCCTGGTGATCAAGGAGCGCGATCATCCTTTTGGCGTATGGAACCTGGCGGGCCCCAGAGGCCCGGAGACGGTGAAGGTAACCGGCAGTTTATCGACCAACAACGGTGAAATCGCTCGTCAGTGGTGCTTGGATGGCCGTGGCATATTGCTGCGTTCGATGTGGGACATCAAAGATGACTTACAGTCAGCACGGTTGGTGCAGGTGCTCGGTGACTACTGGCAGGCCGCGGATATCTGGGCAGTGCATACATCGCCTTTGCTCAATTCGGCGAAGGTGAAGGTGACCGTGGAGTTTCTCAGTGAGTATTTTCGGGGGCGTTGTAGTTAAGTATGACTACAGCGTGGCTGCCCCTTTCTTAAAGCGAAGCATTCTTTGCTTTAAGGAAGGGGCAGTGGGTGGTGAGTTCAACCAAAAGCCGGTATTTGTCCCGCATGTCCGGCGATTCGCCAGCACGCCATTGGACCCATTTCAAGTCTGGGTGAAAAATCAGACCAGTATGAGAACCTAGGGCAGGCCATGCGCTCAGCGCGAGGGTGCCTGTTCCAGGACGGCACGCGCCTGCGGATCCAGGCTGTAACACTTGTCGCTGCCCAGCTGGATGACGCCTTCGGCGCATAGCCGCTTGAGTACTTCGCGAACGCTGAGAAACGACAGCGGAATATCCAGCTGTTCCAATTGTGCATGCACGCCCCGCACGCCAATACTGCGGCCATTGCGATCGGCTGCGTGCAAGGCGTCGATCACCTTGAGGCGAATCAGGCTGGTACGCAGGCCGAAGGTGCGCAGCAGCTCACGTATCTGCTCGTTGCCGATGCGTTCGTCAGCGAAAGCGTCCTGTCCCTTGGGCGCTTTGCCTGGGACGCGCCCGGCCTGGATCGAGGGTTGCGGGTTGTACATGTGAATGCTCCTTTTCGTGGACGAACCCGAAATATGGGTGCCTCACTTAATAGGACGAATGAGAACGCAAAAACTGCAACCCACTCGGAAAAAAAATGCCTGTTTGTCATCAAGACGTTCCATCGCCCGGTAAACCGTAAAATTTTCATCTGGCCATTCGTCTGATCGGGATGACCCCCCTGAACCTGAGGAGTGCCCGTGTTCCCACTTTCCCGTCCGATGAGTTGCGCCGGCCTGGCTGCCGCCCTGGTGGCCCTTGGCGTTGGCACGCAGGCGCACGCCGCCGCCGATGCCAGTGCGCAGATTCGCCGCACCAGTTACGGCGTGCCGCATATCGTGGCCAAGGATGAACGTGGCCTGGGCTACGGCGTCGGCTATGCCTACGCGCAAGACAACCTGTGCTTGTTGGCCAATGAAGTGCTGACCGTGAGCGGTGAGCGCTCACGCCATTTCGGTGCCAAGGGCAAAACGCTTGAGCAGCGCGACAACCTCGCCAGCGACCTGTTCTTCACCTGGCTCAACAGCCCGGCGGCGGTCGATGCGTTTTTGCAGGCGCAGCCGGCGCCGGTACAGGCATTGCTGGCCGGTTATGCCAGTGGCTACAACCGGGCGCTGGCGGAGCGCCGCAGCCAGGGCCTGCCCGCCGAGTGCGGCAACGGCGAGTGGGTGCGGCCCATCACCAGCAAAGACCTGGTCAAGCTGACCCGTCGTTTGCTGGCGGAGGGTGGCGCCGGGCAATTCGTCGAGGCACTGGTAGGGGCGCACCCGCCCGGGCAGAACCGCGAGCGCACGGCGGCTGGCTTTGCAGCTGCGCTGGCCCGGCAGGAGCGGTTTGCCTCGGAGCGGGGCAGCAATGCCGTGGCCGTGGGGGCGCAGCGCTCGGCCAATGGCCGCGGCCTGTTGCTGGCCAACCCGCACTTCCCGTGGATGGGCGGCATGCGCTTCTACCAGATGCAGCTGACCATTCCTGGCCATCTCGATGTGATGGGCGCAGCGTTGCCGGGCCTGCCGATGATCAATATCGGTTTCAACCAGCACCTGGCCTGGACCCACACCGTCGACACCTCGAAGCATTTCACCCTCTACCGCCTACAACTCGACCCTAAGGACCCGACCCGTTACCTGCTCGATGGCAAGTCGCTGCCGCTGGCCCGGCAAACCCTCAGCGTCACGGTCAAGGCGGAGGATGGCAGCCTGGGCCAGGTCGAGCGGCAGGTCTACAGCTCGCAGTTCGGCCCGGTGGTGCAATGGCCAGGGCGCCTGGACTGGGATGCGCAGGCGGCCTACAGCGTGCGTGACGCCAACCTTGAGAATACGCGGGTGCTGCAGCAGTGGTACCAGATCAACCGTGCCGATAGCCTGGCGACATTGAAGGGGTCGGTCGAACAGTTGCAGGGCATCCCTTGGGTCAACACGCTGGCCGTTGACCAGGCTGGCCGCGCGCTGTACCTGAACCAGTCGGTGGTGCCGTATGTTGATCAGCAGTTGCTGGAAACCTGCAGCAACCCGCAGGTGCAAGGGCGTCTGGTGGTGCTGGATGGTTCGCGCAGCGCCTGTCAGTGGAAAGTCGATGCCCAGGCGGCGCAACCGGGCATCTTCCCGGCGCGGCTGCTGCCAAGCCTTGAGCGTGATGACTTCGTGCAGAACTCCAACGACCCAGCCTGGATGGCCAACCCGGCACAGCCGCTGACCGGCTACTCGCCGCTGGTCAGCCGCAATGACCAGCCGCTGGGCATGCGTGGTCGATTTGCCCTGCAGCGTCTGCAGGGCTCGGCCCGGCTGGGTGCCGATGACCTGCAGCGGATGGTGACCGATGATGAGGTCTACCTGGCCAGCCTGGTGCTGCCAGATCTGTTGCAATGGTGCAAAAGCGCCGGGGCCGATGTGCAGGCTGTGTGCAGCAGCCTGGCCGCCTGGAACGGCAAGGCCGACCTCGACAGCGGCATTGGCCTGGTGCATTTCCAGAATCTGTTCGATGCCTTGGCCGAGCACCCGGAAAGCTGGCGAGTGGCATTCAACCCGGCTGACCCTCAGCATACGCCGCGCGGCCTGGCTGTTGAGCAGGCGGCCGTGAGCAAGCTGGTACATCAGGCAGCACTGGCGTCGCTCAAGCAGGTCAGTGAAAGTGGCGTGGCCGGGGAGGCGCGCTGGGGGCAGGTGCAACAGGCCCTTGATGGCACGCCGGTTCCGGGCGGCCCGCAGGCGCTAGGGGTGTACAACGCGATCTACAGCGTGCCGCACGGGCAGGGCAAGCGGCTGGTGGTCAGTGGTACCAGCTACCTGCAACTGGTCAGCTTCACCGACAAGGGGCCGGAAGCGCGTGGGTTGCTGGCGTTCTCGCAGTCGAGCGAAGCGGCTTCTGCGCATGCCAGTGACCAGACCAAGGCCTTTGCAGCCAAGCAGCTGGCGGTGATTCCGTTTACAGAGGCGCAGATCAAGGCAGACCCGGCGTATCGGGAAATGGTGATCAGTGAGCGGGACAAAGGGGCGGTGGTTCAGCAGTGAGGCCTGCTGGCCTCTTCGCGGGCAAGCCTGCGAAGAGGTCGGCCCTCCCAACCCTGTAATGTCAGGAAAACTCGAACGGCGCCAGCTGAAACCCTTGTTCATCTACCTGCAACGCCCAGCCGCGGCGGTCCCAGTCGCCCAGTACGATGCGCCGTGCCGGCTGCCCATCGACCACCAGCTTGTGAATCGCTGGCCGGTGGGTATGGCCGTGCACCAAGGTGCGCACGCCATGCGCCGCCATCACCTTGGGTACTTCTTCTGGCGTGACGTCGACGATTTCGGTGGACTTCATCCGCACTTGCGTGCGGCTTTCGCTGCGCAGCTTGCGTGCCAGCTTGTAGCGGGCCGACAGCGGCAGGTGGCGGAGGATCCACAAGCTCAGCGGGTTGCGCAGCAGGCGGCGCATCTTCATATAGCCCAGATCGCGGGTGCACAGGGTGTCGCCATGCATCAGCAGCACCTGCTCACCACCCAGCTCGATCACGCTGGGGTCGCTCAACAATGTGCAGCCAGCGGCATCGCAGAACGCCTGGCCTATCAGGAAGTCACGGTTGCCATGCATCAGGTAGATGGCCGTGCCGCTGTCGCTCAACCGGCGCATGGCCTGGCAGATCGACTCCTGGAAAGGCGTCATGGCGTCGTCGCCAATCCACGCTTCGAAGAAATCGCCAAGGATGTACAGCGCCCTGGCGTGGCGGGCACGGCCGTCTAGCAGATCAAGAAACGCCCGGGAAATGTCCGGGCGCTCTTCTTGCAAATGCAGATCGGAGATCAGCAGTATCACTCAATGATCTCGGCTTTCTCGATGACCACGTCGTCCTTCGGTACGTCCTGGTGGCCAGCCTTGGAGCCGGTAGCCACTTTTTCGATGGCGTCGACCACTTCACGGCCTTCGATCACTTCACCAAACACCGCGTAGCCCCAGCCCTGGACGTTCTTGCCGCTGTGGTTGAGGAAGTCGTTGTCGGAGGCGTTGATGAAGAACTGTGCCGAAGCAGAGTGCGGCTCCATGGTGCGAGCCATGGCGATGCTGTACTTGGTGTTCTTCAGGCCGTTGTCCGCTTCGTTCTGGATGCTGGCGCGGGTTTTCTTCTGGTTCATGCCTGGCTCGAAGCCGCCGCCCTGGATCATGAAGCCCTTGATCACGCGGTGGAACACCGTGTTGTCGAAGTGGCCGTCTTTGACGTATTGAACGAAGTTCTCAACAGTTTGCGGAGCTTTTTCGGCGTTCAGTTGCAGGACGATAGCGCCGTGGTTGGTGCTCAGTTTGACTTTGGACATGCTGAAACTCGCTCTTTCAAGGCAATCAGAAATTAGGGTGCGCAGGACGCGGGTTACCACCTGACGCAGGATCAGGCGATCACGACACATGGCGCGCACCGGCCATTTTGCCAGGCGGCGGCAAAAAGCGTGATAAATCACGGCAGTTTATCCGGGCCCGACTGTCAGCAGCTTGACTGCTTCGGCTATGATAGGCCCTTTGATTCAATCGGCCTACCCAGGCCGGACACGTGCATTCAAGGATCCTATGAGCAAGCCCACTGCCGACAACGCGCCCAACGCCGCTGCCAAAGGCGCCCCCGCTGTCCCTGCGAACTTCCTGCGGCCGATCATCCAGGCCGACCTGGACTCGGGCAAGCACAGCAGTATCGTCACCCGTTTCCCGCCGGAGCCCAATGGTTATCTGCACATCGGCCACGCCAAGTCGATCTGCGTCAACTTCGGCCTGGCCAAGGAATTCGGCGGCGTCTGCCACCTGCGCTTCGACGACACCAACCCGGCCAAGGAAGACCAGGAGTACATCGACGCCATCCAGAGCGATGTGAAGTGGCTGGGCTTCGACTGGGCCGGCGACGTGCGCTATGCCTCCGACTATTTCGACCAGTTGCACGACTGGGCGGTCGAGCTGATCAAGCGCGGCAAGGCCTACGTCTGCGACCTCACCCCTGAGCAGGCCAAGGAATACCGTGGCAACCTCAAGGAACCGGGCAAGAACAGCCCTTTCCGCGAGCGCAGCGTGGAAGAAAACCTCGACCTGTTCGCACGCATGAAGGCTGGCGAATTCCAGGACGGCGAGCGTGTGCTGCGGGCCAAGATCGACATGGCTTCGCCGAACATGAACCTGCGCGACCCGATCCTGTATCGCATCCGCCATGCCCACCACCACCAGACCGGTGACAAGTGGTGCATCTACCCCAACTACGACTTTACCCACGGCCAGTCGGATGCCATCGAGGGTATTACCCACTCGATCTGCACCCTGGAATTTGAAGGGCATCGTCCGCTGTACGACTGGTTCCTCGACAACCTGCCGGTGCCGGCCCACCCGCGCCAGTATGAGTTCAGCCGCCTGAACCTGAACTACACCATTACCTCCAAGCGCAAGCTCAAGCAGCTGGTAGACGAAAAGCACGTCGACGCCTGGGACGACCCACGCATGTCGACCCTGTCCGGCTTCCGTCGCCGCGGCTACACCCCCGCGTCTATCCGCAACTTCTGCGAAATGATCGGCACCAACCGTTCCGACGGCGTGGTGGACATGTCGATGCTCGAGTTCAGCATCCGTGACGACCTGGACCGTACTGCACCGCGCGCCATGTGCGTGCTGCGCCCGCTCAAGGTGGTCATTACCAACTACCCGGAAGGGCAGGTCGAGCAGTTGGAGTTGCCGCGCCACCCTAAAGAAGACATGGGCGTGCGTGTGCTGCCGTTCTCCCGCGAGCTGTACATCGACCGCGACGATTTCATGGAAGAGCCGCCGAAGGGCTACAAGCGCCTGGAACCGGCCGGTGAAGTGCGTCTGCGTGGCAGCTATGTGATCCGCGCCGATGAGGCGATCAAGGACGCTGACGGCACTATCGTCGAGCTGCGCTGCTCGTACGACCCCGACACCCTCGGCAAGAACCCGGAAGGCCGCAAGGTCAAAGGCGTGATCCACTGGGTTCCGGCTGAAGGCAGCGTCGAGTGCGAAGTGCGCCTGTACGACCGGCTGTTCCGCTCGCCGAACCCGGAAAAGACCGAGGAGGGCGGTAGCTTCCTCGACAACATCAACCCGGGTTCGCTGCAAGTGCTCACGGGTTGCCGCGCCGAGCCGTCGCTGGCCCAGGCGCAGCCCGAAGATCGCTTCCAGTTCGAGCGCGAAGGTTACTTCTGCGCCGACCTGAAAGACAGCCAGCCGGGCCGCCCGGTGTTCAACCGCACTGTCACCCTGCGTGACTCCTGGGGCAGCTGAGGAACCGCCGTGCTTACCATCTACAACACGCTGAGCAAAACCAAGGAAGCCTTCAAGCCGCTGGATGGCAACAAGGTGCGCATGTACGTGTGCGGCATGACCGTGTACGACTACTGCCACCTTGGTCATGGCCGCAGCATGGTGGCGTTCGACCTGGTCACCCGCTGGCTGCGCAAGAGCGGCTACGCGTTGACCTATGTGCGCAACATCACCGACATCGATGACAAAATCATCAATCGGGCCAACGAGAACGGCGAAACCTTCGACGCCCTCACTGCCCGCATGATCGACGCGATGCACGAAGACGAGCGCCGTCTGAACATCCTGCCGCCGGACCAGGAGCCGCGTGCTACCGACCATATCGCCGGTATGCACGCGATGATCCAGACCCTGATCGACAAAGGTTATGCCTACGCTCCGGGCAATGGCGACGTGTACTACCGTGTCGGCAAGTTTGTCGGCTATGGCAAGCTGTCGCGCAAGAAGATCGAAGACCTGCGTATCGGTGCCCGCATCGAGGTCGACGAAGCCAAGCAGGACCCGTTGGACTTCGTGCTATGGAAAGGCGTCAAGCCGGGTGAGCCAAGCTGGGAATCGCCATGGGGTCCGGGTCGCCCGGGCTGGCACATCGAGTGCTCGGTGATGTCCACCTGCTGCCTGGGTGACAGCTTCGACATACACGGTGGCGGCAGCGACCTGGAATTCCCGCACCACGAGAACGAGATTGCCCAGAGCGAGGCGGCCACCGGCAAGCAGTACGCCAACGCCTGGATGCATTGCGGCATGATCCGTATCAATGGCGAGAAGATGTCCAAGTCGTTGAACAACTTCTTCACCATCCGCGACGTGCTCGAGAAGTATCACCCGGAAGTGGTGCGTTACCTGCTGGTCGCCAGCCATTACCGCAGTGCTATCAACTACTCGGAAGACAGCCTGCGCGATGCCAAGGGTGCTCTGGAGCGCTTCTACCACGCCCTGCGCGGCTTGCCACGGGTGGCGGCCAAGGGTGGCGAGGCGTTTGTCGAGCGTTTCAGCGTGGCGATGAACGACGACTTCGGCACCCCCGAAGCCTGCGCCGTGCTGTTTGATCTGGTGCGGGAGATCAACCGCCTGCGCGACAGCGACGTGGAGGCTGCTGCCGGCCTGGCCGGTCGTCTGCGTGAGCTGGGTGACGTGCTGGGCGTGCTGCAGCTGGAAGCCGATGACTTCCTGCGTGCCGGTGCCGAAGGCAAGGTCGATGCGGCGGAAGTCGAAGGCTTGATCCAGGCGCGTCTGCAGGCGCGTGCGGACAAGAACTGGGCCGAGTCGGACCGCATTCGCGACCAGCTGACTGCCATGGGCGTGGTGCTGGAGGACAGCAAGGGCACGACGACCTGGCGTCTGGCTGACTAAAGCAATTGGGGCCGCAAAGCGGCCCCAATTTTTATTTAGGCAGACCCGCAAATGGGCAGTGCAGTACCAGCCTGGCCCCACCCAACTCGCTCTCACCAATCTCCAGCCCGAACCCATGCAGGTCAACGATCGCCGCAACGATCGACAGCCCCAGCCCGAACCCGGCATGGCGGTGGCCTTCATCGCTGCGATAGAACCGCTTCAGCACCGCCGTGCGTTCTTCTTCCGGAATACCCGGCCCACTGTCCTCGATGGCCACATGCACGCCGTTGTCGTTTTGGATGGCTGTAACGCGCACCTGCCCGCCCTCGGGCGTGAACTTGATCGCGTTGCCCACCAGGTTGGCCAGCGCCTCGAACAGCAGTTCACGGTCACCGTGCAAGGCCGGCAATTGCTCGGGTTGGTGCAGTTCCAGGTGGATACCGCCATCTTCGGCCAACGGCAGATAGAAGTCGTGCAGTTCGACCAGCAGGTCATGCGGGTCAAGCTGGACGAAGCCGGCCCGTCGTTGGCGGTCCTCCAGCTCGCTGATTCTTAACAGACCACGAAAACGCGCCATCAGGGTGTCGGTTTCACCGATGGCCTGGTCCAGCGCTTCGGCTTGCGCAGAATCGGCTTCGCTTTGCTGGCGAATGCGATACAGCTGGGCGCGCAGGCGGGTCAGCGGCGTGCGCAGGTCGTGGGCGATGTTGTCGCACACCCCTTTAACCTCGTGCATCAGCCGCTCTATGCGGTCGAGCATGGCATTGACAATGGCGGCCAGCATGTCCAGTTCGTCGCGTCTGGCCGACAGCGGCAGCCGATGAGTGAGGTCGCCGGCGACGATCAGTTCGGCCTGTGCCTGGATGGCGCGGATCCGCTTGAGCGGTCGGCGGCGCAGCATGTACCAGCCGGCAAACCCCGGAATCAGCGTCAAGGAGATACCCCAGAGCAGGGCGTCGAGAATGATCCGGGTCACCACGAACAGGGAGCCGTTATCGCGGAACAGCACCAGCCAGCGGCCATCCTGCACCTTGATGGCCACCGCATCGCAGCTGTCGCGCGGCATGCGTGGGTCGTCGGCATCCAGGCAGCGCTTCAGTTCATGAATTTTGCCGTCCAGCCCCAGCTCCGGGGGCAGGGTGCGCACGCTGCCGCCAAGCGGATTGAGCTGGGCGTCAAACAGGCCATAGGCGTCGAAGCTGCGTTCTTCGAAGGCCTGGCTGGCGATCAGGGCATCGTCCAGCTGCTTGCCGCTCATGTGCGCGAACAGGTGCTGGCGCTGCAGCATGGAATGGCGCGTGAGCTTGTTCAGGTAGCTGGACACCTCGAAGTACAGCACCCCCATGAGGATGCTGCTCCAGGCTACGAACAGAAAGCTGTACAGCGCCAGCAAGCGGCTGGTCGAGGAGCTCCAGCCTTTAGACGGGTTCAGCAATGGCATAGCCGGAGCCCCGTACCGTACGGATCAACGGCGACTGGCCGGGGGAGTCGATTTTCTTGCGCAGGCGGCCAATGTGCACGTCGATCAGGTTGGTACCTGGGTCGAAGTGGTAGCCCCAGACTTCCTCGAAGATCATCATCCGTGTGATGACCTGGCCGCTGTGGCGCATCAGGTACTCCAGCAGTTTGTACTCGGTGGGCAGCAGGTTGAGGGTATTGTCACCGCGGCGCGCCTCGTGGCTGATCAGGTCCAGTTGCAAGTCGGCGACCTGCAGGCGGGTCTGGGTCATGGGCACGCTGTTGCGCCGCAGCAGGACCTCGACGCGGGCGGCCATTTCGTCCGAGGCGAACGGTTTGGTCAGGTAGTCGTCACCGCCGGCCCGCAGGCCACGCACCCGCTCGTCGACATCGGAGAGGGCGCTGATCATCAGGATCGGCGTGGCGATCTTGAGGCTGCGCAGGGTGGTGACGATGGTCAGGCCATCGACCTCGGGCAGCATGCGGTCGAGGGTAATCAGGTCGTAACCGCCGGCAATGGCTTTGGCCAGGCCTTCACGGCCATTGTCGGCCCAATCCACCTCCAGGCCGTGGCTGGAGAGTTCGGCGACGATTTCCTGGCCGGTGACGGCGTCGTCTTCGATGGTCAGTACGCGAGGCATGCTGGTTCCCGGGCATCTAAATAGAGATTTGATTGTGCCAAAGAATAGACAACCGGCGATTTAAGAAAAATTCATCTAGCTGCCTTGCCCCGACTCAGCCGCCGGCATGCATGATCTGCGCAATGATCGGCACGGGGGTCATCAGGTGCGAGCGCATCATCGCACTGGCACGCTTGGCATCGCGCGCAAGGATCACTTCGACCAGCGCCGCATGCTCCTGGCGCTTGAGCTCTAGCGCCTGTTCGGAAAACACCGTTTGCGTCAGCCATAGATGGCGGTAGCGCTCGGCCTGGTCGAACAGGTAGGAGCGCGCCTGCAACAGGTGCTTGGAGCCGCAGCCCGAGGCAATCGCGGTATGGAACGCCTTGTGCCGCTCGTCCCAAACATCCAGGCGCTGCTCGCGGGTTTTCACTTCCACTACCTTGGCCAAGGTGTGCGAATGGGCCAGCACCGACGCCTCCCAGGCGTCGTCCCCGCGTTCGATGGCCAGGGCGATGATCATGGCTTCCAGGTTGGCCCGGGCATCGTAGATGTCGTTCATCTCGTCCAGCGACATCGGCGCTACCCGATAACCTTTTTGGCTGATCGCATTGACCAGATGTTCGGCCACCAGTTGCGACAGGGCCTCGCGCAGCGGACCCACGCCGAGGTCATAGCGTTCCTTCAGGGCACTCATCAGCAGCTTTTCGCCGGGCTTGAACACGCCGCGAATGATGTCCTTCTTGAGCCTCTCATACCCGCTGAATGCTGAGTTTTGTCGGGGGGCGAGCGCTTCCAAGATCCTGTTCCTCAAAACGTTTAGCCGATCATACCGAAACCCTCGGCATCCGAAAAACAATGGATAAACCGATTTAATGTCGCTGAAACATAAAAATGTAGACATTATTCATTCGTGGCGATATTTTTGTTTTGCCCGCACTGCTCCAGGTCACTACTGGACAGTGCTACCCAGATTTCTACCCAGGACACTGCCATGAACGCCTTTACGCAGATCGACGAACTTGTGATGCCGCTGCCGCTCGAGCCGCGTGGTTACACCATCGCCCCCTCGGCGCAGTCACCGCGCCTGCTGGAGCTGACCTTTGCCCGTGAGACCGTCGAGGCGTTCGTCCAGGCGGTTGCCCAGTGGCCGGTTCAGGCGCTGGAGTACAAGTCGTTCCTGCGTTTTCGCGTAGGCGAAATTCTGGATGAGCTGTGCCAGGGCACCCTGCGCCCGGTGCTGCTCAACACCATCCTGGACCGCGCGAGCGGTGGCATGCTTATTACCCCGGTGGGCCTGGACGACGTGAGTCAGGCCGAAGACATGGTCAAGTTCACCACGGCCTGCGCGCACCTGATCGGTCGCTCCAACTACGACGCCATGAGTGGCCAGTTCTATGCGCGTTTCGTGGTGGTCAACAGCGATAACTCCGACAGCTACCTGCGCCAGCCGCATCGGGTCATGGAACTGCACAACGATGGCACCTTCGTCAACCAGATCACCGACTACGTGCTGATGCTGAAGATCGACGAAAAGAACATGGAAGGCGGCAACTCTCTGCTGCTGCACCTGGATGACTGGGAGGAGTGCGAGGCGTTCTTCCGTCATCCGATGGCGCGGCGTGAAATGCGCTGGACCGCACCGCCGAGCAAGAAGGTTGCCGAGGATGTCTTCCACTCGGTCTTCGATACCGATGGCGAAGGCCGGCCGACCATGCGCTACATTGACCAGTTCGTGCAGCCGGAAAACTACGAGGAAGGTATCTGGCTGAACGCGCTGTCCGAGTCGCTGGAGGGCAGCGGGAAGAAGGTTTCTGTGCCGGTCGCTGTCGGCAGCTTCCTGCTGATCAACAACCTGTTCTGGCTGCATGGCCGTGACCGCTTCACCCCGCACGAGGGCCTGCGTCGCGAGCTGATGCGCCAGCGTGGTTACGTCGCCTTCCCCAAACCCTTGTATCAGCGCGGGCAATAATGACAGGACGCGCGGCGGGCGCCCGCCCATGCGTCTTTGCACAAAACGATGCCACCAGGGCCCGCGCGGGCCTTGGTGCGCCTACCAGGCAATGCCTGCGTGTGAGGTAAGGCTGTGTACGATTTCATCATTATTGGCGGTGGCATTGTGGGCATGTCCACGGCCATGCACCTGATCAAGGTTTACCCCGACGCAAAGATTCTCTTGCTGGAGAAGGAGCTCGGCCCGGCTCGCCATCAGACGGGCCACAACAGCGGCGTGATTCACGCCGGCGTGTATTACACCCCCGGCAGCCTCAAGGCCCGTTTCTGCCTGGAAGGCAACAAGGCCACCAAGGCCTTCTGCACCGAGCACGGCATCCGCTTCGATGAGTGCGGCAAGCTGCTGGTGGCCACCAACGATCTCGAAATGCAGCGCATGAAGGCGCTGTGGGAGCGCACCGAGGCCAATGGCCTGGAGCGCTACTGGCTGTCGGCAGACGAACTGCGCGAGCGCGAGCCCAACATCGTCGGCATGGGCGGCATCCTCGTGCCGTCCAGCGGTATCGTCAATTACGCGCAGGTGACCACAGCCATGGCTGGCGAATTTCAGCGTGCCGGTGGCGAGATTCGCTATGGTGCCGAGGTGGTCGGCCTGCAGGAGCAGCCCAGCGAGGTCATTGTGCGCACGCAGCGTGACGAGTTCCACAGCCGTTTCCTGGTCACCTGCTCGGGGCTGATGGCCGACCGTGTGGTGAGCATGCTGGGCCTGCGCACCGAGTTCGTCATCTGCCCGTTCCGTGGCGAGTACTATCTGCTGCCCAAACAGCACAATCAGATCGTCAATCACCTGATCTACCCGATCCCAGACCCGTCGATGCCGTTTCTGGGCGTGCACCTGACCCGCATGATCGATGGCACTGTCACCGTCGGCCCTAACGCCGTGCTGGCGATGAAGCGCGAGGGCTACCGCAAGACCGATGTCAGCCCCAGCGACCTGTTCCAGACCCTGACCACCCCCGGGATCCTCAAGGTACTGGCGAAAAACTTCCGCCCGGGCCTGATAGAGATGAAGAACTCATTGTTCAAGGGCGGCTACCTCAAACAGGTGCAGAAGTACTGCCCGAGCATCAGCAAGGCCGACCTGATGCCATACCCGGCGGGCGTACGTGCCCAGGCGGTATCGCGCGACGGCAAGCTGATCGACGACTTCCTGTTCGTCAACACCGCCCGCAGCGTCAACGTGTGCAACGCGCCTTCACCCGCTGCCACCTCGGCCATTCCGATCGGCGCCTATATCGTCGACAAGGTGTGTGAGCAGGTCAGCCTGCAAGGGGGCCATTTCCCCAAAGCTGATCGTCCCGCCAGGCAGCGGGCATGACACCCCAGCCTGTTCGTCGGCCCTGATAGCGCCATCGCGTGCCAGCGAAGACAGACGAGCAAGTCGCATCAGGCTGTGAGAGGATGTCCACCACCCCAGCCAGGACCCTGAACACAGCCTGATGAAGACACCCAAAAGAATCGAACCCCTGATCGAAGACGGCCTGGTCGATGAAGTACTGCGGCCATTGATGAGTGGCAAGGAAGCGGCCGTGTACGTGGTGCGTTGCGGAAGCCAGGTGCGCTGCGCCAAAGTCTATAAAGAGGCCAACAAGCGCAGTTTCCGCCAGGCCGCCGAGTACCAGGAAGGCCGCAAGGTGCGCAACAGCCGCCAGGCCAGGGCCATGGCCAAGGGCAGCAAGTACGGCCGGAAAGAAGCCGAAGATGCCTGGCAGAACGCCGAAGTGGCGGCGTTGTTCCGTCTGGCCGCCGCTGGTGTCCGAGTGCCGAAGCCCTACGACTTCCAGGATGGCGTGCTGCTGATGGAGCTGGTGACAGATGCCGATGGCGATGCCGCCCCGCGCCTGAACGATGTGCACCTCGAAGCCGGGGAGGCCCGGGATTATCATGCATTCGTCATTCGCCAGATCGTGCTGATGCTATGCGCCGGGCTGGTTCACGGCGACCTGTCCGAGTTCAACGTGCTGCTAGGTCCGGACGGGCCGGTGATCATCGATTTGCCGCAGGCGGTTGATGCAGCCGCCAACAACCATGCTTTCAGCATGTTGCAGCGCGACGTGGACAACATGGCCCACTATTTCGGTCGCTTTGCACCGGAGCTGAACGGCACCCGGTATGCGCAGGAAATGTGGGCGTTGTACGAGGCTGGCAAATTGCTCCCTGACACCGCATTGACCGGGGTGTTCGAGGACGACGAGCATGAAGCTGACGTAAGCGGGGTGATGCGCGAGATCGATGCCGCCCGGCTGGACGACGCCCGCCGTCGCGCTGCGCGAGCCGACGCCGAGCACGGCCCGGCCCGGGCTGAGGAACCGACGCCGCCCTGGCTGCAGTAATATCCTGTCTGCGCGGGCACTGCCCGCGGCAGAGCCGTGCAGGCTCATTGCTATTGACGCAAGACACTATCTCGTCATTTGGCCTTTTCACTGGCCCGTGACAGGCATAAGGTATACGCCGTTCAAATTCCCTGGAGCTGTCATGTCCAACCAATTCCCGTCCGTTCGTCCCCGCCGCCTGCGTCAGAACGAGTCCCTGCGCACGATCTTCCAGGAAACCGAGTTCCGCCTTGAAGACCTGATCCTGCCGATCTTCGTCGAAGAAGGCATTGATGATTTCGTGCCTATCACCAGTATGCCCGGGGTCAACCGTATTCCGGAAAAACTGCTGGCCCAGGAAATCGAGCGCTATGCACGCGCCGGTATCAAGTCGGTCATGACCTTTGGCGTGTCCCACAACCTGGACGCCACCGGCAGCGATACCTGGAACGAAAACGGCCTGGTGGCGCGCATGTCGCGCATCTGCAAGGACACCGTGCCGGAAATGGTGGTGATGTCCGATACCTGCTTCTGCGAGTACACCAGCCACGGCCACTGCGGCGTGCTGCATGACCACGGCGTGGACAACGACGCCACCCTGGCCAACCTCGGCAAGCAGGCGGTGATCGCGGCCGCTGCCGGCGCCGACTTCATCGCCCCGTCGGCAGCGATGGACGGCCAGGTGCAGGCGATCCGCAGTGCGCTAGACGGCGCTGGCTTCCACGATACCGCGATCATGGCGTACTCCACCAAGTTCGCCTCCTCGCTGTATGGCCCGTTCCGTGAGGCCGGTGGCACCGCGCTGAAGGGCGACCGCAAGAGCTACCAGATGAACCCGATGAACCGCCGCGAAGCGGTGCGCGAGTCGCTGCTCGACGAGCAGGAAGGGGCGGACGTGCTGATGGTCAAGCCGGCCGGTGCCTACCTGGACGTGATCGCGGACATCCGCGCCGCCTCACGCCTGCCATTGGCGGCGTATCAGGTCAGCGGCGAGTACGCGATGATCAAGTTCGGCGGCCTGGCGGGCGCCATTGATGAAGGCCGAGTGGTGCGTGAAAGCATTGGTGCAATCAAGCGTGCCGGTGCCGACCTGATCCTGACGTACTTCGCCATGGACCTGGCCCGCGAAGGCATCTGATTCAAAGCGCGCCGCTTTAGCGGCGCATCTCATCAAGGCGCCGCTGCCTGCAGGCTCATCGACCTGCTCTGCGGCGCCAGCCCCCGTGACACAGCCAGCCACCACGACACAAAAATTCCGTAAGCCTGAATTATTTAGTGTCCCGTTGTATCTGATCCCTTAGAGCATTCAGCGACAGGGATACGGGCATGAAATCTCGCAAGAAAAGCGTCAAGCCAATCGGCCTCAAAGACATCACCATCGTCGACGACGCCAAGATGAAAAAGGCGATCACCGCCGCCGCCTTGGGTAACGCCATGGAGTGGTTCGACTTCGGTGTCTATGGCTTCGTCGCCTATGCATTGGGCAAGGTGTTCTTCCCTAATGCCGACCCCAGCGTGCAGATGATCGCCGCGTTGGCCACGTTCTCGGTACCGTTCCTGATCCGCCCGCTGGGCGGGCTGTTCTTTGGTGCCCTGGGCGACAGGTTCGGCCGGCAGAAGATTCTCGCCGCAACCATCGTCATCATGTCGCTGAGCACCTTCGCCATCGGCCTGATACCGTCCTACGCCAGCATCGGCATCTGGGCACCGATCCTGTTGCTGCTGGCAAAAATGGCACAGGGCTTTTCAGTCGGTGGCGAGTACACCGGTGCATCGATCTTCGTCGCCGAATACGCCCCCGACCGCAAGCGGGGCTTTCTCGGCAGCTGGTTGGACTTCGGTTCGATCGCAGGCTTTGTGCTTGGCGCGGGCGTGGTGGTGTTGATTTCCACCATTCTCGGTGAAGAAAAGTTCCTTGAGTGGGGCTGGCGCCTGCCGTTCTTCCTGGCCTTGCCCTTGGGCATCATCGGCCTCTACCTGCGCAACGCGCTGGAAGAAACCCCTGCGTTCCAGCAGCATGTCGACAAGATGGAGCAGGGTGACCGAGAAGGCCTGGCCTCGGGGCCCAAAGTGTCGTTCAAGGAAGTGGCCACCCAGCACTGGCGCAGCCTGGTGACTTGCATCGGCGTGGTGATCGCCACCAACGTCACCTACTACATGCTGCTCACCTACATGCCCAGCTACCTGTCGCATAACTTGCACTACAGCGAAGACCATGGCGTGCTGATCATCATCGCGATCATGGTCGGCATGCTGTTCGTGCAACCTGTCATCGGGATGTTGAGCGACAAGTATGGCCGGCGCCCGTTCATCGTGGTCGGCAGCGTTGGCCTGTTCGCACTGGCGATTCCGGCGTTCATGCTGATCAACAGCGGTGCGCTTGGGCTGATCTTCTCCGGGCTGCTGATCATTGCCGTGCTGCTGAACTTCTTCATCGGGGTCATGGCTTCGACCTTGCCGGCGATGTTCCCCACCCATATCCGCTACAGTGCGCTGGCCAGTGCCTTCAACATTTCGGTGCTGATCGCTGGCCTCACCCCAACGATCGCCGCCTGGTTGGTTGAAAGCAGCGGCAACCTCTACATGCCGGCTTATTACCTGATGGTGATCGCCGCAGTAGGCCTGATCACTGGCCTCACCATGAAGGAAACTGCCAACAAACCGTTGCGCGGTGCTGCACCGGCTGCGTCGGACATCGAGGAAGCACGCGAGCTGCTGCAGGAGCACCACGACAATATCGAGCAGAAGATCGAAGACATCGATGAGCAGATCGCCGAGCTGGAGGCCAAGCGCAAGCTGTTGGTGCAGCAGCATCCGCGCATCGAGTGATCAACGTGCCAGCTGGCCATGGGCTGCCTCTGCAGGCCTCAGGCCAGCTTTACACGAGCCAGCGTGCCCATGAGGGTACGCTCCACCACATCCACGAGCACCATGGTCTGGTGGTCGACCTCGATATTCAGCAGCTCGCCGGCTTTGTAGCTGGCGAAGGTGGTCTGGCGCAGGGTTTCCGGGATCAGGTTGATGGTGACGACGTTGTCCTCCACGTCAGCGACGGTCAGGCTGCAGCCATTCACGCCGATGAAACCACGCGGGAACACGTACTTGCCCCATTCCGGCGGCATGCGGAAGGTGATGAAGGCGCCGGTGTCCTTGATCGACAGCTCAACGATTTCGGCAGTGGTGGCGATGTGGCCGGCCATCAGGTGGCCGCCGATTTCGGCGTTCATCTTCGCCGAGCGTTCGATGTTCACGCCTTGGCCGGCCTTGAAATGGCGTAGGTTGGTGCGTTCGAGGGTAGCGGTCATGGCGTCGAACCTGACCTGGCTGCCGTTGATCTCGGTGACCGACAGGCAGGTGCCCTCGACACTGACGCTGGCGCCGATCTTCAGCTCGTCGAGCAGGTCCGGGGTCAGGTCGAAGGTGAACTGGTTGTGGCCCGGGTAGCGGGTCACATCAAGCAGTGGGCGAACGGCCTGGACGATGCCGGTGTACATGGTGTTGCTCCTGGGCACAGAAAAGAAATCACCCGAACGCTATGCCCGTGGCGCGGCAAAAGCAAGGCCGCGCCCAGAATGTGAAAAAAGTCATGGCCGGACGGCCGTCCCAGGACGGCGCGGGGCATCCTTGAATGGGAGTAAACCTAGGTATGAAACCGGTTTCAAAACATTTCTGAACACGCTAGATTATCCGGCTGTCTTCTTGATGACCTATGAAGATCACCCTTTGAAAAGCAGATGGCGCATATCGAGGCCACCGCACAGCCGATGAGGATTCCCAATGCCTGAGCACGCTCCAGATAACCCGCGCAGGGATTTTTTGCGCAAGACCCTGACCTTGATCCCCGTGGTCACCGTGGCCAGCACCGGCCTTGGCGCGGGTGCCAGCCAACTGTTGGCAGCCCCGGTCCCGGTACATGAGCCCAAGGTTCCGTCCACACCCCCAGCGAGCGACTATCAGCCAACGTTCTTCAGTGCCGAGGAGTGGGCTTTCGTCCAGGCCGCTGTGTCTCGCATTATCCCGGCCGACGAGCTTGGGCCTGGTGCGCTTGAAGCCGGTGCCGCCGAATTCATCGACCGGCAAATGAACACCCCCTACGCAACAGGTGCCCAGTGGTACATGCAAGGCCCATTCAACGCTGACGCCGCGCCCGAGCTGGGCTACCAGTTGCAGCTCTCGCCGCAACAGATCTACCGCTTGGGTATCGCCGCCGTGGACGGGTGGTGCAAAGCCAACAGCGGGCAGGTTTTTGCTGCGCAAGATAGCGCTACCCGAGACCGTATCCTCAGCAAAGTAGAGGCAGGGGAGCTGGTTTTCGACACGGTTCCGGCCAAGGTGTTCTTCAGTTTGCTGGTGCAGAACACCCGCGAAGGGTTCTTCTGCGACCCGATCCATGGTGGCAACAGAGGCATGGTCGGCTGGACCCAGATCGGCTTCCCCGGCGCCCGCGCCGATTTCATGGATTGGGTCGAGCGTAACGAGCCTTACCCGTTCCCGGCTGTATCGATCCGCGGCGAGAGGGCCTGAGGCATGGCGACTGTGTTGAACAAAGTGGATGCAGTCATCGTCGGCTTCGGTTGGGCCGGCGCGATCATGGCCAAGGAGCTGACTGAAGCCGGCCTGCATGTGGTGGCGCTGGAACGTGGACCGATGCAGGACACGTACCCGGAAGGCAGCTACCCGCAGGTGATCGACGAACTGACCTACAGCGTGCGCAAGAAGCTGTTCGTCGACGTGTCGAAAGAAACCGTCACCATCCGCCACAGCATGCATGACGTGGCACTGCCCAACCGCCAGCTGGGCGCTTTCCTGCCGGGCAAAGGCGTGGGCGGCGCTGGCCTGCACTGGTCGGGGGTGCACTTTCGGGTCGACCCCGTCGAGTTGCGCTTGCGCAGCCACTACGAGGAGCGCTACGGGCGCAAGTTCATCCCCGAAGGCATGACCATCCAGGATTTCGGCGTCAGTTACGAAGAGCTGGAACCGCACTTCGACTTTGCCGAGAAAGTCTTTGGCACCTCGGGCCAGGCCTGGACCGTCAACGGCCAGCTGGTCGGTGAAGGGCAGGGTGGCAACCCCTACGCACCAGACCGTTCCAACCCGTTCCCGCTACCCGCGCAGAAGAACGTTGTATCGGCCAGGTTATTCGAAAAGGCCGCCAGCAGCCTGGGCTACAAGCCTTACAATTTGCCGTCGGCCAACACCTCGGACCCTTACACCAACCCCTACGGGGCGCAGATGGGGCCGTGCAACTTCTGTGGATTCTGCAGCGGCTACGTGTGCTACATGTACTCCAAGGCGTCGCCCAACGTGAACATCCTGCCCGCGCTGCGTCAGGTGCCCAACTTCGAGTTGCGGCCCAACGCCCATGTATTGCGGGTGAACCTGGACGACAGCAAGCGCAAAGCCACTGGTGTGACCTATATCGATGCCCAGGGGCGCGAGGTAGAGCAGCCGGCAGAGCTGGTGATCCTGGCGGCATTCCAGTTCAACAATGTGCGCCTGATGCTGCTTTCCGGCATTGGCAAGCCCTACGACCCGGTGAGCAACGAGGGGGTGGTCGGGCGTAACTTCGCCTACCAGAACATGGGCACGGTCAAGGCCTTCTTCGACAAGGACACCTACACCAACAACTTCATCGGCGCCGGTGGCAACGGTATTGCCATCGACGACTTCAATGCCGACAACTTCGACCACGGCCCTCACGGCTTCGTCGGTGGCTCGCCCATGTGGGTCAACCAGGCCGGCAGTCGGCCGATTGCTGGCACCGCCAACCCGCCGGGCACGCCGGCCTGGGGCAGCGCGTGGAAGAAGGCCACGGCCGACTACTACACCCATCAGGTGTCGATGGACGCCCACGGCGCCCACCAGTCCTACCGTGGCAACTATCTGGACCTCGACCCCACCTACCGTGACGCCTACGGCCAGCCGCTGTTGCGCATGACCTTCGACTGGCAGGAAAACGACATCAAGATGAACCAGTTCATGGTCGCCAAGCTGAGCAAGATTGCCCAGGCGATGAACCCCAAAGCCATTGCCGTGCTGGGCAAGCAGGTCAAAGACCACTTCAACACTGCCAGCTACCAGACCACCCACCTGAACGGCGGCGCGATCATGGGCACCGACCCGAAGACCAGTGCGCTGAACCGCTACCTGCAGAGCTGGGATGTGCACAATGTGTTTGTCCCTGGCGCTTCGGCGTTCCCGCAGGGCCTGGGTTACAACCCGACCGGGCTGGTGGCGGCGCTGACCTACTGGTCGGCCCGCGCCATCCGCGAGCAGTACCTGAAAAACCCTGGCCCGTTGGTCCAGGCTTGAGGAGCGATGCGCATGAAGAGAATGTTGATCGCGACCCTCCTGCTGGGTGCCAGCGCGGCTGCACAGGCGGCTGTCAATGATGACGCGCAGGTGCGCCAGGGCCAGTACCTGGCCCGCGCCGGCGACTGTGTGGCCTGCCATACCGCCAAGGGCGGCAAGCCCTTTGCTGGTGGACTGCCGATGGAGACCCCCATCGGCACGGTGTACTCCACCAATATCACCCCGGCTGCCAGCGGCATCGGTCATTACAGTTTCGAAGACTTTGACCGCGCCGTGCGCAAAGGCATCGGCAAGGACGGCAGCACCCTGTACCCGGCCATGCCATACCCCTCGTACGCGCGGGTAAGCGAGCAGGACATGCAGGCGCTGTACGCCTATTTCATGAAGGGGGTGGAACCGGTGGAGCAGGCCAACAAGGCCACCGACATTCCCTGGCCGCTGAGCATGCGCTGGCCGCTCTCGATCTGGCGTGGCCTTTTCGCACCAGAGGTCAAACCCTGGCAGGCTTCGGCGGCAGCCGACCCGGTGGTGAACCGTGGTGCGTATCTGGTCGAAGGCTTGGGGCATTGTGGCGCCTGCCATACGCCGCGGGCGTTGACCATGCAGGAAAAGGCCCTGAGCCCGGCGGACGGTGAGCAGTTCCTGGCCGGCAGTGCACCGCTGGAAGGCTGGATTGCCAAGAACCTGCGTGGCGATCACAAGGACGGCCTGGGTAGCTGGAGCGAAGCGCAGCTGGTGCAGTTCCTGAAGACCGGGCGTAGCGATCGCAGTGCCGTTTTTGGTGGCATGAGCGATGTGGTCGAGCACAGCATGCAGCACATGACCGATGCCGACCTGACCGCGATTGCCCGCTACCTGAAGACCCTGCCGCCGAGCAACCCGGATGACCAGCCACATGTCTATGACAAACAGGTGGCGGATGCGCTGTGGAAGGGCGACGACAGCAAGCCTGGTGCCGCTGTGTACATCGACAATTGCGCAGCCTGCCACCGTACCGATGGTCAGGGCTACACCCGTGTATTTCCGGCGCTCGCCGGTAACCCGGTGGTGCAGACGGCGGACGCCACCTCGCTGATCCATGTGGTACTGGCGGGTGGCACGGTACCCGCGACGCATACAGCGCCGTCGAACTTCACCATGCCAGCGTTTGGCTGGCGCCTGAGTGACCAGGAAGTTGCCGAAGTGGTGAACTTCATCAGGAGCAGTTGGGGTAACCACGGTGACGCCGTCACTGCGGCTGATGTGAAAGCCCTGCGCTGACCCGCGTCACCTGGCGTATGCCTTGGGGTTTCTGGCCCCTGTGCGTTCGAGCGCCGCGCCCGCGGCGCTCGAACCATGGCTCGACGGAACCCCCGAGCTAGCCACCTCCCGATTGACAGCTGTTGACGAATCGCCTTGGTTCTGCTGTATTGAAACCGGTTTCATCGTCATCACAACAATCATAAGGACACCCCATGACCGACGCGCCTGCCCATGCCCGCGAACGGGTCACCATCAGCGAAGTAGCGCGTGTCGCTGGCGTTTCGAAGGCCACCGTCTCCCGTTATATCGGTGGTGAGCGCCAGTTGTTGGCCGAAGCCACGGCCAAGCGCCTGGAGGAGGTCATCCAACGCCTCGGCTACCGCCCCAACCAGATGGCCCGCGGCCTCAAACGCGGCCAGACACGGCTGATCGGCATGCTGGTGGCCGATATTCTCAACCCCTATTCAGTCGCCGTGATGCAGGGTGTGGAAACCGCCTGCCGCCAGCATGGCTACAGCCTGGTGGTGTGCAACACCAACCGTGACGACGAACAGGAACGCCACCACCTGGTGGCCCTGCAAAGCTACAACGTCGAAGGCCTGATCGTGAACACCCTCGGCCACCACCCAGGCGAATTGCTCAACCTGCAGCGTGACATCCCCATGGTGCTGGTCGACCGCCAATTGCCAGAGCTGAATGCCGACCTGGTCGGCCTGGACAATGCCGACGCCGTGGAGCAGGCCCTGGACCACCTGCAGGCCCAAGGCTACCGCGACGTGCTCGCAGTCTGCGAACCGCTCGATGGCACCAGCTCGCGTCTGGAGCGGGTGCAGGCATTCGGCGCATCGATCAGCCGGCGCCCTGGCATGCGCCAGCAGGTACTGGAAACCAGCGCCGGCCTGGCGGGCCAGCTGGACGCGTTCCTGGCCAGCCGGGGCCACGGCCCGCAAGCCATCTTCACCTTCAACGGCGTCGCCACCCTGGCGGTCAGTCGGGCCCTGCACGATGCCGGGCGCAACCTGTTCGCCGAAGTCGGCCTGATCGCCCTCGACGACCTCGACTGGTATCCGCTGGTCGGCAATGGCATTACCGCGCTGGCCCAGCCCACCGAGCGCATCGGTGTGGCGGCATTCGAGAGCCTGCTCGGTCGCCTGCGTGGCGACAGCAGTGCAGCGCGGCGCATCGACTTCAAGGCCAACCTGGTCATCCGCGGTTCAACCCAACCCCAGTAAGCGACGGCAGGCGTGTGCCTGTCGCTGCTGACTAAAAATGAAACCGGTTTCATAAGGATAAAAACAATGTGCCCGAACCCCGTTTCCATCAGCCTCTCCAGTTATGGCGCCGAGTTTGTCCGGCAGCGTGGCCAGGAGCAGTTTCTTGATCTGTTAGCCGCCGCGGGTGTCAGCCGGGTGGAATTGCGCGAAGAATTGTTTGCCAGCGCCCCCGACGCCGCTGCGCTGGGGTCGCTCATTGCGGTGCTCGGCATGGAATGCCTGTATTCGACTCCCCTGGAGCTGTGGACGGCGCAAGGCGTGCCCGACCCGTTGCTGGCGCAAAAGCTGGAAATCGCCCGTGCGCTTGGCGCGGTTGCGCTAAAAGTTTCCTTGGGGCATTTCAATGAACGCTGCGATGTGGCGGCTCTGAAGACGCTGCTGCCTGCCGACGGCCCGCTGCTGCTGGTGGAAAACGACCAGACCCTGCAAGGCGGCAGAATCCGGCCGCTCTTGCAGTTCTTCCAGGATGCCGACCGGCTTGGGCTGAACCTGGGTATGACCTTCGATATGGGTAACTGGCTGTGGCAAGGGGAGTCCGCATCGCAAGCTGCGCGGCAACTCGGCCGCTGGGTGCGCTATGTGCATTGCAAGGCTGTGCAGCGCAGGGCCGATGGGCGCCTGGTGGCGATACCGCCACAAGCGTCGGACTTGCACGCGTGGGCTGGGCTGATGGCCGAATTCGTCCCCGGGGTGGTGCGCGCCGTCGAGTACCCCTTGGTCGGGGAAGACTTGCTGATGCTCACCCGTGCCCAGGTGCACAGCCTGTCCGTGCTGGGCGCGGGCGAGGAGGTGGCCCATGCATGACCATGACGTGCTGTGCTTTGGCGAAACCATGGCCATGTTCGTCGCCGAGCATGCCGGCGACCTGGCCAGTGTCGGCCAATTTGCCAAACGCATCGCCGGTGCGGACAGCAACGTGGCCATAGGCCTGGCGCGCCTGGGTTTCAAGGTGCGCTGGCTGAGCCGGGTGGGTGACGACTCGCTGGGCCGTTTCGTTCTCGACAGCCTGCGCCGCGAGGGCCTGGACTGTTCCGCTGTCGAAGTGGATTGCAATTTTCCCACAGGCTTTCAGCTCAAGGCCCGCTGCGATGACGGCAGCGACCCCACTGTGGAGTACTTCCGCCGTGGTTCGGCAGCCAGCTGGCTGTCGCCAACGATGATCCAGCCAGGTTTGCTGCAGTCCCGCCACCTGCACGCCACGGGCATTCCGCCCGCACTTTCGCAGGGTTGCCGGGCGCTGTCGCATGAACTGCTCGACGCCATGCGCGCCGCTGGGCGCAGCATTTCGTTCGACCCTAACTTGCGCCCATCGCTATGGCCTGACCAAAGCCGTATGGTGCGCGAAATCAATGCCCTGGCGTTCAAGGCCGACTGGGTGCTACCCGGTCTGGAAGAGGGCCGGCTGCTGACGGGCCAGCATAGCCCGGCTGACATCGCTGCGTTTTACCTCGACCAGGGCGTAGAGCTGGTGGTGATCAAGCTGGGCGAGGCCGGCGCCTATTTCCGCAGTGCCAAAGGCGAGGGCCAGGTCGCCCCTGTGCTCGTCAGCCGCGTGGTGGATACCGTCGGCGCCGGTGATGCCTTTGCCGTTGGTGTGCTCAGCGCATTGCTGGAGGGGTGCCCGGTGGCCCAAGCGGTGGCCCGCGGCAACTGGTGCGGCAGCCGTGCCGTGCAGTCGCGAGGCGACATGGAAGGGCTGCCGCTACGCCATGAACTGGAGGCCTACGACCTGCGCAGAAGCGCTTGAAGGCCCTAACCCGAATCACCTGTTGCAACAAAAAAAACAAGCTCAGGAGCAATAAACCATGCAAAGCCTACGCCTGGCACCGCGCCGCTGGTGGTACATCATCCCGATCGTGTTCTTTACCTACAGCCTGGCCTACCTGGACCGCGCCAACTACGGCTTCGCCGCCGCCTCCGGCATGGCCGAAGACCTGCACATCACCCCCGTGCTTTCGTCATTGCTGGGGGCGTTGTTCTTCCTCGGCTACTTCTTCTTCCAGGTACCTGGGGCCATTTACGCCGAAAAGCGCAGTGTGAAGAAGCTGATCTTCGTCTGCCTGATCCTCTGGGGCGGCCTTGCCACGCTCACCGGCATGGTCAGCAATGTCTACATGCTGATCGGTATCCGCTTTCTGCTCGGTGTGGTCGAGGCCGCAGTGATGCCCGCCATGCTGGTGTACCTGTGCCACTGGTTCACCCGCGCCGAGCGCTCGCGTGCCAATACATTCCTGATGCTCGGCAACCCGGTGACCATCCTGTGGATGTCGGTGGTGTCGGGGTACCTCATCAAGCACTACGACTGGCGCTGGATGTTCATCATCGAAGGCTTGCCGGCGGTGATCTGGGCGTTCTTCTGGTGGCGCCTGGTAGACGACCGCCCGGCCCAGGTCAGCTGGCTTAGTGCGCAGGAAAAAACCGACCTGCAGGAGGCATTGGCCGCTGAGCAGCAGGGCATCAAGCCGGTGAAGAACTACCGCGAGGCATTCCGCTCGCCGCAGGTGATCATCCTGGCGCTGCAGTACTTCTGCTGGAGTATCGGCGTGTATGGCTTTGTGCTGTGGTTGCCGTCGATCCTCAAACAAGCAGCGAATGTCGATATCGTCCAGGCAGGCTGGCTGGCCTCGGTGCCGTACCTGGCGGCTGTGCTGGGCATGGTGGGCGTGTCCTGGGCCTCCGACCGCCTGCAAAAGCGCAAGCGCTTCGTCTGGCCGCCTTTGTTGATCGCAGCCGTGGCGTTCTACGGCTCTTATGCCCTGGGTAGCGATCACTTCTGGCTGTCGTATGCGCTGCTGGTGCTTGCTGGCGCTTGCATGTACGCGCCCTACGGCCCGTTCTTTGCCATCGTGCCCGAGATCTTGCCGGCCAACGTTGCCGGTGGCGCCATGGCGCTGATCAACAGCATGGGCGCGCTGGGTTCGTTCGGCGGCTCGTGGTTGGTGGGTTATCTCAATGGCGCCACGGGCGGGCCTGGTGCCTCTTACCTGTTCATGTGCGGCGCGCTGCTGACCGCCGTGGCACTCACTGCCGCGCTCAATACTTCCCAGACCACTGGCCGGGCCAAGCGTAATGGCTCGCGCCTGGCGATGAACCCTTAGGAAAACCTACGATGAAAAAACGAATCGTCCTGTACAAGCGTCTGTCCGACGACTTGATGGCCCGCCTGCAAGCGCAGGTTGATGTGACGTGGGTGGATACTGCCCAGCCTGATGGCCTGGCCCGCCTGCGCGATGCCTTGCCAAGGGCCCATGGGTTGCTGGGGGCCAGCCTGCGCCTGGATGCCGGCTTGCTCGACCTGGCGCCGCAGCTGCAAGTCGTGTCCAGCGTTTCAGTGGGCGTGGACAACTACGACATTGCTGAACTCAGCCGGCGTGGCGTGATGCTGACCAACACCCCGGATGTATTGACCGAAACCACCGCCGACACCGGCTTTGCCTTGATCCTGGCCACGGCCAGGCGGGTGGTCGAGCTGGCGAACTGGGTGCGTGACGGCCACTGGCAGGCCAACCTGGGGGCGGCGCATTTTGGCTGTGATGTACATGGCAAGACGCTGGGGATCGTCGGCATGGGGCGGATAGGCGAGGCACTGGCCCGCCGCGCGGTGGCTGGTTTCGGCATGCGCGTGCTCTACCACAGCCCACGCGCCAAGCCCGAGGTGGAGGCGCGCTATGGTGCACGTCAGTGCGACCTGGACGAGTTGTTGCAGCAGGCGGATTTCGTTTGCCTGACGGTACCGCTGAGCACCAGCACTGAAGGCCTGATTGGCGCACGGGAACTGGGGTTGATGAAACCTGAGGCAATCCTGGTGAACATCGCGCGCGGGCGCGTGGTGGATGAGCCGGCGTTGATTGAAGCATTGCGGGCCAAGCGCATACGCGGTGCGGGGCTGGATGTGTTCGTGCAGGAACCGTTGCCGGTGGACTCGCCACTGCTGCAGCTCAGCAACGTGGTGGCGACCCCGCATATCGGCTCGGCGACCGAAGAAACCCGCCAGGCCATGGCGCGATGTGCAGTAGACAATCTGCTCAGTGCGCTGGCCGGGGAGCGGCCGGCGAATCTGGTGAATGAGGTGTGCAGGCCTTGAGCACCAAGGGCCGCTGAGCGGCCCCGTGGTGCTGTAGCGTTAGCGGCAGTTACCGGCCTTGCGATAGCCCGCTGCCTGCGCCTCACCTTCGGTGGCAAAGCTGACCTGGTTCTTCGCCGCCACCTGGTTGTAGCCCGGGCAGCCTACCGACAGGTGATACACATGGCTATTACGGTTGCCAAGCACCGCCCCCACCGACGCGGAACTGGCCAGGCTCGGCTTGGCCTCTGCCTTGGCAGGCTTGGTTGGCAGCGCTTGCACGATGCCACTGCCTGTTGGCTTGTAACCAGCGGTCCACTTGCGCTCACCGCTCACGAACGGGTTGGCATGGCCCATGATCGCGGCGATGCGCCGGTCGCGCTCTTTCTCCCAGGCAGACACCGGGTGCTGCTTGTCCCAAGCCATCAGCAACTGTTGCTGCTGGCGCGACATGCTCAGCTGGTAGCGGTCGAACATGTAGAACGTGGTACGTGCTACCAGGCCTTTCACCTCGTCACGCGGCTCGGCGGCGCGCTGGACGAAATCCACCTTGGTGGTGCACTGGCCGTATTCGCCGGCATTGCCAGCGACCATGCCGTAGTTGAAATTGCTGCGGTCGCCGTTGACCTCACCCACGGCCGGGTACAGGTTGAACAGGTCGGCCTCCATGGCGCGGAACACCGGGTCGTTGTCCACGCAATGCTCGCGGCCGCCGTTTTTCCAGCACTGGCGCTGGTTGCCAAAGGTGTAGGCGGGCACGATGTGTTCCCACTCGGTGCGTTCGGCGCGGTTCTGTTGCTTGCGCGTCTGGTAACCGCACGAAGCGGCATCGATGCGCCCGCCGGACTTGCCCACCCAGGTCCATTTGCACCCGCAGTACAGGTCGCCCATGGCGCTGCTGGCCTGGTCCAGGTACACCTTCTGCTTGGCCACCACCTTGGCCTCGGTGAAGGTCGCTGGAGGGTTGGCCAAGGCTGGCAGATTAAAGCAAAACAGTAAGCTTACGGCGTAAAGCAGTGATTTCATGAGGAAAACATATTTCAGATTGGGGCGTGCATTGTAATGCTTTCCCCAGGGCTGGCCAGCTCACTCAGCCACACCAGTGGTCGGTTCGGATCATTACTGCCCATGCGGGTGAAAGTGGCTGAGTCGAGCATTTTCCGCACTTGGCCTGCCAGGCGTAGCAGGTGTTCGATAAAGCCGCTGCCGACGTCGCCGGTGTCCACCATGGAAACTCCGCTCTGGTTGTGCTCGATAGCCAGGTGGTAGTGGCTGACGCCTTCGCCGTTACCGCTGCCACCCAGTGTCACGGTGAACTGAGGGCCGAGCAGGTTGGCCAGGCGCTGCTGGACAAGGTCCAATAGTGCGAGGGGTACTTCATCGGAGCGCAACGTGGTGGGGAAGCGTGGCGTGAACGAGTGCATGAGCAAGTCCTGCTGGGCGGAATACGAGTGCTGGCCAGCTTAGGCAAGGTGACTGTCAACTTGGGTTAAGCGGGGGTAAAAGCGGGTAATACTCAAAGCCGACTTGGTAAGGTCCTTACCGGTGTGGCCTTGTGCTGCGAAGCACGCAGCCAAAGCGATGAACATGCATCGGCTTGACTGGGTGCTTCGCAGTAGAGGGGTGGTCCTGCACGGTGTCATTGCCGCTCAGGCGTCGATTGCAGGCATCAGAACGTCTGCCCCAGGGAGAACTGGAAGATCTGGGTTTCGGCGTTATCCGGCTTCTTCAGCGGTGCCGCCAGGCTAAAGCTCAGCGGCCCCATCGGGCTGTACCAGGTCACGCCAACCCCCAGCGATACAGCCAGTTGCGTCAGGTCGACGCTGCCGCAGCCCTGGGTGGTGGAGAGGTAGCAGGTGTCGGCATACACGTTGCCGGCATCGACGAATACCGAGCTGCGCAGTTGGCTCTGGTCCTTCACGAAGGGCAGTGGGAACAGATATTCGGCACCGCCGGTAATCAGGATATTGCCTCCCAGCACATCGGTGTCGCGGTCGGAATAGTAAGCCTGGCCAGCGCTGGAATAGGTCCCGGTAGCTGGTGTGCTGCGCGGGCCGAGGGTGCCGTCCTTGAACCCGCGTACCGAGCCTTGCCCACCGGCGGTGTAGCTTTCATAGAATGGCAAGCCGTCGGTCGAACCATAGCCGTTGCCATAGCCCAGGTTGGTGTGCAGGCGCAGCGTGGTGTTGCTGGTGACTGGCAGGAAAGCCTGGCCGTTGTAGTCGAGTTTGTAGAACGACAGGTCGCTGCCAGGGATGGTAGCCATCAGCGTCAGGCTCTGCGAGTGGCCCCGGGTGGCCAGTACGCCTTTGTTGAGGGTTGATTCCGACCAACCGATCGACGCCTTGAGGTTGTTGAAGCTCTCGCCTTCGCGGGAAATGAAGTCGTAAATCTCGTCGGCGCTGTAGGTGCCGGGCGAAATGTCGTCGTGCTGCAGGGTCAGGCCGTAGGTCAGGCGTGAGGTTTCGTTGATCGGGTAGCCGAAGTTGACCCCGGCACCGTAGCTGTTGATTGCATAGTACGAAACCCCATCGTCGTAGTAATCGCTGTAGTCGGTGGTGTTGTAGAACAGGTTGTAACCCAGGCTGACGCCGTCTGCGGTGAAGTAGGGGTTGACGAAGCCGAAGTTGTACTTGGTCTGGTATTCCGAACGGGTCAGCCCGATGGACACCTTGTTACCGGTACCGAGGAAGTTGCTCTGGCTGATCGAACCACCCAGGATCAGGCCCGCACTCTGGGCGAAGCCGACGCTGGCGGTGATC
>NZ_JAPFCG010000027.1:0-67707 GCF_026240995.1 Pseudomonas sp. DCB_BI
TGGGTATCAAGTCGGCGGCCGACATCGGCAACCGCACCTTCGAGAACCTGCAGCTGGGCGACGCGGCCAAGGTCACCGTGACCGACACCACCGACGAAGTGGTGGCCAAGCTGACGGCCACCCCTTCTGTAACTGAAGGTGGCGCGATCACCTACACCGTGACCCTGACCAACAAAGACGGCCTGCCGATCGACAAGCACGCGGCGCTGACCTTCACCTTGAGCGACGGCACCACCGTCATCACCGTGCCGGCCAACAGCACCGTAGGGACTGCTACCGTCACCGCTCCGGACAACGTCTACGTCGGCAGCAACCCGGCGGTGATCAAGTCGATCGCCTCGGTGAGCGGCGATGACGTCGGCAAGTTCGAGAAACTGACCCTGGATAAAACCCAGGTGACCACCACCGTTACCGACGAGCCAGGTGTGGGCACTCCGGGCACTGGTAACCAGGGTGATGTCACCACCGTCGGCATCAGCGGGAGCACTTCGCTGACCGAAGGCGACACCGGCCATTACACGCTGACCTTGAGCAATGCGTCGAAGTCCGAGGTCACCATTACCCTCAGCTACAGCGGCACTGCCAAAAATGGTGAGGACTTTACCGGTGTCGCCACCGTGAAAATTCCAGCCAACAGCAGCAGCACCACGTTCGACATCGCGACCATCGACGACAAGCTGGTCGAGGGGACCGAGAACTTCGTGGTGAAGATCGAAGCCGCCACTGGTGGTAACTTCGAGAACCTGCAGGTCGACAGCAGCAAGTCGAGCGTGACTACGACCATTCTGGACAACGACCACCTGCCGGTTTCGCCTGGCGGTGCGGTGTTCGGTGTGGAAGACACTGACTACGTCTTCGCCTGGAGTGACTTCAAGGTCACCGATGCCGATGGCAACACCGGCTTGTCAGTAACCATTTCTTCGCTCCCGGCCGCGGGCACCCTGCAGTTCTTCAACGGGACTGCATGGGTGAACGTGACCGCTGGCCAGGTGATCAGCCAGGCTGATATCACGGCCCAGAACCTGAAGTTCGTACCGGCTCAGAACCAGTCGGGTGCGGACAACTATGGTGGCAACGGCGTGGGTAACCAACAGGCCGATTACGCGCAGTTCAAGTTCAAGCCGAACGACGGCACCAACCTGGGCAGCGAAGTGACCATGAAGGTCGACATCAGCCCGGTTGCCGACAAACCGACATTGAGCTTCGGCAGCGCCGATGTTGCGTCCAAAGGCCTGACCAAGGAAGTCTGGACTACCCTCAAAGGCCTGGGCACCGATGGCAATGGCATTACCGGTGATGCGCTCAAGACGGTCTTTGCCAACTCCGGCAACGCTGCCTCCAGCTCCACCACCACCAACGTGCAGTCTGATGGCAGCGTCACTGCCGGCACCGGCTCGAAAACCTCGGGCCTGATCTACCTGGAAGCCGGCAAGACCTACACCTTTAGCGGCACTGCTGATGACAGCTTCGTGGTCACCATTGGTGGCAAGACTGTGGTCACGGCCACCTGGGGTGGCGGTGGCCAGGTTTCGGGCACCTTCACCCCGAACACCAGCGGCTACTACCCGATCGAGGTCTACCATGCCAACCAGTCCGGTCCGGGCAGCTATGACCTGAACATCCAGGTAGGCTCGGGTGCGGTCACTGACCTGAACAGCTCGAACGTCAAGATGTACCAGAACGTGACCGAGATGGCCAATGCTGGCCTGGGCGTGTCCGACCTGCATACCGTAAATGGTCAGAGCTACTACGACGGCTACAAGCTGAACGAAGGGCCGGAAGGTGGCTCGGTGAAATTGGTCGGTATTACAACCGCCCTGACCGATACCGACGGTTCAGAAACCCTGAACGTGACCCTCAGCGGTATTCCGAAAGGCACTGTACTCAGCGATGGCGCAGGCCACACGGTCACGGTAGGCAGCACACCAGTGGATGTGACCGGCTGGAAGCTCAGCAGCCTGACCTTGACTCCGCCGGCCTACTACAAAGGCTCGTTCGACATCACTGTCATCTCGACTGCCACTGAAAGCCTGGGCGGTTCGGCCATGACCACTGGCAATATCCCAGTGACCGTGTACGCCGCGACCTACAAGGCCAGCGTAGGCACTGCGGGCAACGACACCATGACCGGCAGCGAAGGCAACGACATCATTGTCGCCGACGTGGCTGGCCTTAACGTGGTCCAGGGCAAGAACTACAACATCGCCTTCATGGTCGACAGCTCGGGCAGTATGAGCGACAAGTCGATTTCCGACGCGAAGGCGCAGTTGGCGTCGGTGTTCAACTCACTCAAGTCCAGCCTGGGCTCCGACACTTCGGGTACCGTGAACATCTTCCTGGTTGACTTCGATACCCAGGTGAACAAGAACGTAGCGGTGAACCTTGCCGACCCGGATGCCCTGAGCAAGTTGCAGGCGGTATTGAACTCGATGGTGGGCGGCTACTACGGTGGCGGTACCAACTATGAGGACGCGTTCAAGACCACTGCCAACTTCTTCAAGAGCACCATGGCTACCAGCAACACCGGTGCAGAAAACCTGACCTACTTCATCACCGACGGTAAACCCACGTACTACCAGAACGGCGAGTCGACCAACCCGCGTCTGTGGACGGGCGGCAAGTACCTGGACGATGTGGTCAACGTCAACAACTACAAGATTGGTGACTCCTTCAGCACCATGGTCGACAGCACCCACAAGCTGGAAATCAGCAGCAACGGGACGGTCACGCTCTATACCTACCGGAGCAGTGGTCGCCTGGATTCGACCAGCGACCTGGGCACCATCCATGCCCAGGGTGACGGTACCTACGAGCTGTCCAATCTGGCCGGCAACGGCGGGACAAGCTCGAATAACCTTTCCAATGCGGCTGATGGCTCGACGGCGAGTTTCAACCTGCTTTCTGGCGTGACCAAAGTGCAAGCCATCGGCCTGAACAGTGATGTCACGCTGAGCGACCTGACACCGTACGACAGCGCTGGCAAGCCACAGACCAACATCGATCCGTCCGACCTGGCCAAGGCGATCCTCGGCCACTCCGAAGCAACGGTACCGGGTGCTGATACCATCGACGGTGGCAACGGCAACGACATCATCTTCGGTGACCTGATCACCCTCAACGGTGTGGTGAGCGAGGGCTATCAGGCCCTGCAAACCTATGTCGCGCAGAAGAGCGGGGTCGAAGTCAGCGCCGTCAGCACCAGCAATGTGCACCAGTACATCAGCGAGCACTACAGCGAATTCGATATCTCTGGCGCCAAAGATGGCAACGACATCCTGTCGGGCGGCAATGGCAACGATATCCTCTTCGGCCAAGGTGGTAACGACACGCTCAACGGTGGCAAAGGTAATGACATCCTGCTGGGCGGTACTGGCAATGACACCCTGATCGGTGGCGAGGGCAACGATATCCTGATCGGTGGCAGCGGTGCCGACACCTTCGTGTGGAAGGCTGGCGACATTGGCAGCGATGTGATCAAAGACTTCAAGGTGGCCGAGGGCGACCGGATCGACCTGAAGGACCTGCTGCAGGGCGAGAAGGGCAGCACCATCGACAACTACCTGAAGCTCTCCACGGTGGAAGGCACGACTACGTTGCAGGTCAGCAGCGAAGGCAAGCTCAACGCCGAAGGTGGTATCGCCAATGCCGACGTGACCATCAAGCTGGAAGGGGTGAACTGGTCCAACACCACGATCAACTCGTTGATCAGCGGTGCTGACCCGACCATCATCATTCACAACAAGGACAGCTGATTGCTGATGCGTTAGCGGGCTGCTCTGCAGCCCGGTCGCTGGCAAGCCAGCCCGCATAGGTACAGTGCAAGCCTTCAAGGTTGTGCTACCCCTGTGGGCGCTGGCTTGCCGGCGATTGGCCGCGCAGCGGTCACGGCTCTTTCCTGCCATCTCTCGACAGCGCATACTCTGGCGCCGGGCCTGCGTGCCTGCTGATCTTTGCCTATGCTGCTGCCTACCAACAAGGAATCAACGTGACGAGGGACACCGCCATGTTCTACGTGCAACGCAATGCTGCTGGTGAGTTGCTGCGGGTAGAGGCAGCCGCTTTTGACCAGTTCACCGAAATGCTTCCCGCCGACCATGCCGATATTCAGGAGTGGTTTGCCGACGACGTCGTGGAAAACAGCCTCAACCAGCTCAAGCAAAGCGACTTGGACATGATCCGTGTCCTTGAAGATCTGATCGATGTACTGACCGCCAAGGGTGTGTTCAAGATTACCGACCTGCCCGCAGGCGCACAGGCCAAGCTGCTCAACCGTTCTACGGCGCGCAGGGCGCTCAGCAGCCTGAACAACCTGATCGATGAGGAAGAGCAGGGCGGGCTGATCTGAGCAAGGCTCGGTGCTATGGTTATTCTTTAAAGGTATTTAAATTATTCCTCTTATGACTTTATAGTCGCTTCCACTGCGTACCCGTCGACCAATCGATGCGCCGCACGACTTGAACCCACACGGGAAATCCCCGTGCGTTTCTGATCGTTGCGCGCCATTGAAGTCGCGCACTGCGTGGGAGTGAAAAATGTCAGCCGCCTCGAACGCCTTGTCGACCATCGACAGCGCCCAGCCGCAATCCTTCGAAATCCGCCCATTCGCCGGTGCCGTCGGTGCCGAGATCATCGGTCTGGACCTGGCCGCACCGGTCAACGCCGCGGATTTCGCGCGTATCCATCGTGCCCACCTCGACCACCATGTGCTGGTGTTCCGCGACCAGCGCATCAGCCCAGATCAACAAATTGCCTTCAGCCGGCGTTTCGGCGAATTGCAGATCCACGTGCTCAAGCAGTTCCTGCTTGCCGGCCACCCCGAGATCCTGATCGTTTCCAACATCATCGAGAATGGCCAGAACATCGGCCTGGGTGATGCCGGAAAGTTCTGGCACTCAGACCTGTCCTACAAAGCGTTGCCCAGCCTTGGTTCGATGCTGCACGCCCAGGAACTGCCCAGCGAAGGCGGCGACACGCTGTTTGCCGACATGCACAAGGCCTGGGACGCTGTGCCTGACGCCCTGCGCAAAGTGGTCGAGGGCCGCGATGCCGCCCACTCCTACACCGCCCGTTACGCCGAAACCAAGTTCGAAGGCAATTGGCGCCCGACCCTGACTGCCGAGCAACTGGCACAGGTTCAGGAAGTGATCCACCCGGTGGTGCGCACTCATCCGGAAAACGGCCGCAAGGCACTGTTCGTCAGCGAAGGCTTCACCACCCGCATCGTCGGCCTGCCAGATGACGAAAGTCGCGACGTGCTGCAGCAGCTCTACGCCCTCAGCGTGCTGGAGCAGAACATCTACCGCCACCAGTGGCGGCCCCACGACCTGGTGTTCTGGGACAACCGCTCGCTGATTCACCTGGCCACCGGTTGCCCCGCCGACCTGCGGCGCAAGCTGTATCGCACCACTATCCAGGGCGATGCCCCTTTCTGACGTCTGAGGAATACCATCATGCGCAAATCCATCAGCCGCCTGGCGGCAAGCATCGGACTGGGCGCTAGCCTGGTCGTCGGCAGCCTGGCGGCCCCCGCCGTGGCACAAGCAGAAGGCAAGATTCGCATCGCCGAGCAGTTCGGCATCGTCTACCTGCTGCTTAACGTGGTGCGTGACCAGCACCTGATCGAGAAACACGGCAAGGAGCAGGGCATCGACATCGAAGTCGACTGGGCCCAATTGTCGGGTGGTTCGGCGATCAACGACGCCCTGCTGTCCGGCTCGGTCGATATCGCCGGTGCTGGGGTCGGCCCGCTGCTGACCGTCTGGGACCGCACCAAGGGCCGGCAGAACGTCAAGGCTGTGGCCTCGCTGGGTAACTTCCCGTACTACCTGGTCAGCAGCAACCCCAATGTGAAGACCATCGCTGATATCTCCGACAAGGACCGCATCGCGCTGCCGGCGGTAGGCGTGTCGGTACAGTCGCGCTTCCTGCAATACGCCGCTGCGCAGCAATGGGGCGACAAGGAATACAACCGCCTCGACAAGTACACCCTGGCCGTACCGCACCCGGACGCCACCGCCGCGTTGCTGGCCGGTGGCACCGAGCTGAACGGTCACTTCTCCAACCCGCCGTTCCAGGACCAGGTGCTGGCCAACAAGGACGTGCACGTGGTGCTCAACAGCTACGACCTGCTTGGGCCCAACTCGCCGACCTTGCTGTTCGCGACTGAAAAATTCCGCAAGGACAACCCGAAAACCTACAAAGCGTTCGTCGACGCCTTGGCTGAAGCCGCAGACTTCGCCCAGAAGGACAAGGCCGCTGCCGCCGACACCTACATCCGCGTGACCAACGCCAAGATCGACCGCGACGCGCTGATCAAGCTGATCGACAACCCGCAGTACGAGTTCACCGTCACGCCAAAGAACACCTACAAGCTGGCCGATTTCCTGTATCGGGTAGGCGCCATCAAGCACAAGCCGGAATCGTGGAAGGACTACTTCTTCCAGGATGAACGCCCGCTGCAGGGGAGCTGACTGATCATGACCGCCCCTTTGCCAGGCCACACGGCCAGCAACCTGAGCCGTGTCGTAACGCCACCTTTGCTGAAGGTGGATAACCTCAGCCTCGAATACCGCACCGCGCAGCGCGTGGTGCGTGCCACCCACCAGGTCAGCTTCGAAGTCGATCGTGCCGACCGTTTTGTGCTGCTCGGCCCCTCTGGCTGCGGCAAGTCCACCTTGCTCAAGGCGGTTGCCGGGTTCATCCAGCCACAGGAAGGACAGATTCTGCTGCAAGGCCAGGCAGTACGTGGCCCCGGCCCTGACCGCATCGTGGTGTTCCAGGAGTTCGACCAGCTGCCACCATGGAAAACGGTGAAGCAGAACGTGATGTTCCCGCTGTTGGTTTCGGGCCAGCTCAAGCGCGCCGAAGCAGAAGAACGGGCACTGCATTACCTCGACAAGGTCGGCCTGGCGGCCTTTGCCGATGCCTATCCGCATACCTTGTCGGGGGGCATGAAGGCCCGCGTGGCGATCGCCCGCGCCTTGGCTACGCAGCCGAAGATCCTGCTGATGGACGAGCCATTTGCTGCACTGGATGCGCTGACCCGACGCAAGATGCAGGAAGAGTTGCTGCTGCTGTGGGAGGAGGTGCGCTTCACCCTGCTGTTCGTCACCCACTCCATCGAAGAAGCGCTGGTGATCGGCAATCGCATCCTGCTGTTGTCGCCGCACCCGGGGCGGGTGCGCGCAGAAGTGCACAGCCACCAATACGACCTGGGCAGTCTGGGCGGCAGTGACTTCCAGGCCAGTGCCCGGCGTATCCATCGTTTGCTGTTCGACGAGGCAGAAGTCCCGGAACAGCCCGACGACCTGGGCTTCAACGACATTCGCATCGCCTACTGACAGGAGCTTCAGCCATGACCACTACACCTGTACGCCAGGAATACGAGGTGCAGCTGCAGCCCCTGCTCAGTGTGCCTGTGGAGCGCCGATTACCGTTGGCCCAGCGCCTGTGGCAGCAGGGCTGGTTGCGCAAAGCGGTAATCCTGCTGGTAATCGCCGTGCTGTGGGAGGCCGCTGCGCGATACCAGGGTAACGACCTGCTGCTGCCCAGCTTCCTGCAAACAGCTGCAGCCCTGTGGGGCGGCTTGATCAGTGGTGAGCTGCCGGCCAAGGTCGGGGTTTCGCTGGTGATCCTGCTCAAGGGCTATGTGTTGGGTATTGTCCTGGCCTTCGGTTTGACCAGCCTGGCGGTTTCCACCCAGTTAGGACGGGACTTGCTGGGCACGCTGACTTCGATGTTCAACCCGCTGCCGGCCATCGCTCTGCTGCCGCTGGCCTTGCTTTGGTTCGGGCTGGGTGACAACAGCCTGATCTTCGTGCTGGTGCATTCGGTGCTGTGGGCATTGGCACTCAATACCTATGCCGGCTTTCTCGGCGTGTCCGAGACCCTGCGCATGGCTGGGCGCAACTACGGCCTGAAAGGGCTGCGGCTGGTGCTGCACATCCTGGTACCGGCGGCCTTGCCATCGATTCTGTCGGGTTTGAAGATTGGCTGGGCGTTTGCCTGGCGCACCCTGATCGCCGCCGAATTGGTGTTCGGCGCCAGCAGTGGCAAGGGCGGGCTGGGATGGTACATCTTCCAGAACCGGAACGAGCTGTACACCGACAAGGTGTTCGCCGGTTTGGCGGTGGTGATCCTGATCGGTTTGCTGGTGGAAGGGCTGGTGTTCAATACCCTGGAGCGCCTGACGGTACGGCGCTGGGGCATGCAGCGCTGACCTTTACTGGCCCTATCGCCGGCAAGCCAACTCCCACAGGAGATTCACAAGCCTTGGGGGCGGTGGCATACCTGTGGGTGCTGGCTTGCCGGCGATAGGGTCACTACAGGTTCAATCAAGGTACTGCGCCGCCGCATTGCTCAGGATCCTGCCAATTTCTTCCCGCAACCCCGTAGGCTGTTCCACCACCACGCCATCGCCATGGCTCAACAGCCACCAACGCAGCGGCCAGCCATCGCTCACCGTGCCCCGCAACCGATGCCCATGCTCTAGCGCCGTCAGCTGCATGTCGCTGCTCAAAGGCGCTTCCCGCAACTGCCGCGCCAGCGCATCACTGATCCGCGCCACCAGCTCCACGCCCTCGCCCTGGACCGGTTGCAGCGCATCACCGCGCAGGTGCGTGAGCAGGTCGAAGTTACCGCGCAACTCGCCTACGGCACTTGCCGACCAGTGCCAGCCGAACGGAATGCTCTTGTCATTGCGCTCCAGGGGAAAAATCAGCGACAGCTCATTGAGGTCTCGCTCGACAGTGCGTTTGCTGACCGTAAAGCCCACATCGCGCAGGCGCCACACCAATTCGGCGCTGGTAATGCCAGGAGAGCGGCTGGGTAGCTGGCGCAGCAGCGCCCACTGACGGCTGAGGGTGGCGCGAGTGGTGGCGAACGGCAAAAGATAACGTCCTTGTCTAGGCTTTGCTGCAACAGGATGGCCGCAGGCGTGAAGTATGGCAATTGGCCACAGCCTGCTCAGATCAAGGAACTCGCATTTGGTTGCCTTGTGCCGAATCGTTCGCGACAGGTTTTGACGTGACGTCACGCAAAATCACGCCTCATCACAGCCGAAGGTTGGGGTTGTGCGTCGTTCAATGAGGATGAACATGTCTGCTGCCAGCAATATCCATTCGCTGCTTGCCCGCCTTTTGCCTGAACGGGTCATCGCCCCACCTGCGCCTGTCGGTAGGCGGCATCGAATGTTTGCCGGTGTGGGCCTGCCTAGCCAGCGTTCATTGCTGGTCAATCGCCTGGACGAGGCCAGCGACCTGCAGACGGTGTATGCCGACCTGCGCCACCAGGCCTTGCAAGGCAGCGTGGCGGCCCTGAATGACCTCGGCTGGATCTGGCTCAACGGCAAGTACTGGCGTGCCGATACCGTACTGGCCGGGCACCTGCTGCGCATGGCCGCGTTGCAGGGTAATGCCGCCGCCTGGTTCAACCTCGGGCAGCAGCACTATTTTGGCAAAGGCATCGATCCATCCTACGTTCAGGCGGCCGATTGCTATCGGCAAGCCTTTGAGCGCGGCATGTTGCACGCGGCGGCGGCGTTGGGCGACCTGTATGAGGAGGAGGTGTGCGACGGCGCTCTGGAATGGCAGGTCGACCTGGTGCAGGCCTACCAGTGGTTCATGCGCGGGGCAGAACGGGGCGAGGCGCGCTGCCGTTTTGAGGTGGGTTACCGGTTGATGCACGGGCTGTATGTGGAGGCTGACGTCAAGGCCGCGCTGTACTGGCTGGAACTGGCGGCAGCGGCCGGGGTGGTGCAGGCAGCCGAGGAGTTGGCGGTGCATTTCAGCAGCCGTGACGGGATGCGATACCAGGAGTGGCGCGACCGCGCAGTGCACATGGGCAGTACGCTGGCCCTGACCATGAAGCTGGAAGATCAGATACAGCCCTGATTCTGTCGCCTGTACTGGCACTGCCGCCGGCACAGGCAGCCAAATACCCCCAGCATGAACAACAATTCATCCATACCCCTGGTCAGCCCCTGTTGACGACAGGGGGAGGCACAGGCGTATATTGATAGTTAGCAAACTATGAATATCCTTGGTTCCTTCAATGTCCCTTGATCTCCTGCGCCTGCAAGTCAGCAGCGGCATGGTGGTTGCCGCTCGCCATTGGCGGCGCATTTGCCATGCTGCGCTGACCGGTTACGGCATTTCCGAGGCTTGCGCCGCGCCACTGCTGATGATCGTGCGTCTGGGTGACGGCGTGCACCAGGTGGCTGTGGCCCAGGCCGCCGGGCTGGAAAGCCCATCGCTGGTGCGCCTGCTCGATCAACTGTGCAAGGCCGGCCTGGTCTGCCGCAGCGAGGACCCACTCGACCGCCGCGCCAAGGCCCTGAGCCTGACCGGCGAAGGCCGCGCCTTGGCCGAAGCCATTGAAGCCGAGCTGGTGCGCCTGCGCCGCGATGTGCTGCAGGGCATCGACCAGGCTGACCTGGAAGCCGCCTTGCGTGTGCTGCGCGCTTTTGAGGCTGCCGGCCTGGGCAGTACGGGCGGCGTGGCATGAACGGCTTCTTCAGCTCCGTCCCCCCGGCGCGCGACTGGTTCTACGGCGTGCGCACCTTTGCCGCTTCCATGATTGCCCTGTACATCGCCCTGCTCATGCAGTTGCCGCGCCCCTACTGGGCCATGGCCACGGTGTATATCGTCTCCAGCCCGTTCGTAGGCCCGACCAGTTCCAAGGCCGTGTACCGCGCCGTGGGTACGTTGCTCGGGGCCGGTGGGGCGATTTTCCTGGTGCCGCCGCTGGTGCAGTCGCCGTTGCTGCTGAGCATCGCCATCGCCCTGTGGACCGGCACCTTGCTGTTCCTTTCACTGAACCTGCGCACGGCAAACAACTACGTCCTGATGCTGGCGGGCTACACCCTGCCCATGATCGCTCTGGCGGTTGTGGATAACCCGCTGGCTGTGTTCGACGTAGCGTCTTCCCGTGCCCAGGAAATCTGCCTGGGGATCGTCTGTGCGGCGGTGGTCGGAGCCATCTTCTGGCCGCGCCGGCTGGCGCCCGTGGTGGTTGGCGCCACCGGCAACTGGTTCGCCGAAGCGATTCGCTACAGCGACACCTACCTGGCCCGCGATGTCAGCGCCGACAAAGTCGGCGGCATGCGCGGGGCGATGGTCGCCACCTTCAACTCGCTGGAACTGATGATCGGCCAGCTCGGTCATGAAGGTGCTGGCCCGCATACCTTGAAGAATGCCCGCGAACTGCGTGGACGGATGATTCACCTGCTGCCGGTGATCGATGCGCTCGATGACGCGTTGGTCGCCCTTGAAGGCCGCGCCGCGGCCCAGTTCGCCCAGCTGCAGCCTGTGCTTGCAGCCGCCCGCGAATGGCTCAAAGGCACGGCCGACAGTGCGTCGGTGGCGCGCTGGACCGCATTTCACGAGCAAATCGACCGCCTGCAGCCCGCTGCCGCCATGCTCGACCAGCGCGCCGAACTGTTGCTGTCCAACGCCCTTTATCGCCTGACCGAATGGGCCGACCTGTGGCAGGACTGCTGCGCGCTGCAACATGCCTTGCGCACTGACGACGCCACGCCATGGCGTGCGGTCTACCGCCACTGGCGCCTGGGCCGCCTGACGGCATTCTTCGACCGCGGCTTGATGCTCTATTCGGTGGCCTCCACGGTCCTGGCAATCGTGGTCGCCTGCGGCTTGTGGATCGGTCTGGGCTGGAACGAAGGCGCCAGTGCGGTGATTCTCGCTGCCGTATCTTGCAGCTTCTTTGCCGCCATGGATGACCCGGCGCCGCAGATCTACCGGTTCTTCTTCTGGACCTTGATGTCGGTGATTTTCTCCAGCCTGTACCTGTTCCTGGTACTGCCCAACCTGCACGACTTCCCGATGCTGGTGCTGGCCTTCGCTGTACCGTTCATTTGTGTCGGTACCCTGACCGTGCAGCCGCGCTTTTACCTGGGCACCCTGCTGACCATCGTCAACACCTCGACCTTTATCAGCATCCAGGGCGCCTACGACGCCGACTTTTTCACTTTCCTCAATTCCAACCTGGCCGGCCCGGTTGGCCTGCTGTTCGCCTTTATCTGGACGTTGGTGATGCGCCCGTTCGGCGTAGAGCTGGCGGCCAAGCGCATGACCCGCTTCGCCTGGCGCGACATCGTTGAAATGACCGAGCCAGCGACCCTGGCCGAGCACCGTCAGGTCGGTGTGCAAATGCTCGACCGCCTGATGCAGCACCTGCCGCGTCTGTCGCAAACCGGCCAGGACAGCGGTGTGGCCCTGCGCGACCTGCGCGTCGGGCTGAACCTGCTCGACCTGATTGCCTACCTGCCGCGCGCTGGCCAGCAGGCCCGTGAACGGCTGAACACGGTAATCGAGGAAGTCGGCGCGCACTACGCTGCTTGCCTGCGTGCCGGCGAACGCCTGCATGCCCCGGCCGCACTGCTGCGCAACATGGAGCGGGCGCGGCTGGCGCTGAACCTTGACGAGTTGTACGAGCGTGGCGATGCCCGCACCCACTTGCTGCACGCCCTGAGCGGCCTGCGCCTGGCGCTGCTGCCCGGGGTGGAGGTGATGCTCGAGCCCGCCGAACAACCACAACTGCCACCCGGCCTCGACGGAGCGCCCCTGTGATTGGTGAACTGGATATCAGCGGGGTGTTCCTGCCCACGCTGCTGGTAATGATGTTTGGCACCTACCTGCTGTTCCTGGGGGTGCACGCAGTGCTGTTGCGCGTGCATTTCTACCGCCTGGTTTGGCACCGGGCGTTGTTTAACGTTGCCCTGTATGCCGTGCTGCTTGGCGCGGTGGACCACTTTTGTCGAAACCTGATGCTGCCATGAAAAAACCTTTGCTGACCCTGGGCCGTGTGGTCCTGACCTTGCTGGTAGTGACCTTCGCCGCCGTGCTCGTATGGCAGATGGTGGTCTACTACATGTTTGCCCCCTGGACCCGCGACGGCCACATTCGTGCCGACGTGATCCAGATCGCACCCGATGTGTCGGGGTTGATCCAGAAGGTCGAGGTGCGCGACAACCAGACCGTCAAGCGCGGCGATGTGTTGTTCACCATCGACCAGGACCGCTTCACCCTGGCGCTGCGCCAGGCCAAGGCCACGTTGGGCGAGCGCCAGGAAACCCTCGCCCAGGCCTCCCGCGAAGCGCAGCGTAACCGCAAGCTGGGTAACCTGGTGGCCGCCGAGCAACTGGAAGAAAGCCAGTCCCGCGAGGCCCGCGCCCGCTCTGCCGTCAGCGAGGCGCAGGTGGCGGTCGATACCGCTCAGCTCAACCTCGACCGCTCGGTGGTCCGCAGCCCGGTGGACGGCTACCTCAACGACCGCGCGCCTCGTAACCACGAGTTCGTCACTGCCGGCCGGCCGGTGCTCTCGGTGGTCGACAGCGCCTCGTACCATGTCGATGGCTACTTCGAAGAAACCAAGCTGGGCGGGATCCACATCGGCGACGCCGTGGACATCCGCGTGATGGGCGACAACACTCGCTTGCGCGGCCATGTGCAAAGCTTCGCCGCCGGCATCGAAGACCGCGACCGCAGCAGCGGCGCCAACCTGCTGCCCAACGTCAACCCAGCGTTCAGTTGGGTTCGCCTGGCCCAACGTATTCCGGTGCGCATCGCCTTTGACCAAGTGCCTGAGGACTTCCGCATGATCGCCGGGCGTACCGCCACGGTGTCGATCATCGAGGGCCCGCGTCCATGAAACAGTTGATCCTGGCTGGCCTCTGTCTGTCGCTGGGGGCTTGCATGATGGTCGGCCCCGACTATGAGGTGCCGAAGGATGCGGCGGTGCAACGCAGCGACCTCAACGGCCCACTGCGCCAGGATACCGACAGCGTGGTCTCGGCGCCGGTGCCCGAGGACTGGTGGCAGCTGTATCAGGATCCACGTCTGAACGAGCTTGTACGCCAGGCCCTGAGCGCGAACACCGAACTGCGCGTGGCTGCCGCCAACATCGCCAAAGCCCGCGCTCAGGTGGACGTGGCCGAATCGCAAGGCGGCTTCAACGGCGGGGTCAAAATCGGTGCCCAGCGTTTGCAAGAGGCTGGCCAGGCATTCTTGCTGACCGAGAAGGTGCCGGTGGCCAACATTGGTGAAGCCATCGTCAGCGCTTCTTATCAGTTTGACCTGTGGGGTACCTTCAAGCGCGGCACCGAGGCGGCCAAAGCCAATGCCGACGCTGTCCAGGCTGCGGCCGACACCGCCCGTATCACCTTGGTCGCGGATGTGGTCAAGGCCTACACCCAGGTGTGCTCGGCCAACGAGGAGTACCACATTGCCCGCGAGTCACTCGATTTGCAAGAGCAGAGCGTGAAGCTCAACCAGCGTTTGCGTGATGCCGGGCGCGGTGATGAAACCCAAGTCACGCGTTCGCAGACCCAGTTCAAATCGTTGCGCGCCGAACTGCCACGCTTCAAGGCTGAGCGTGAGACCGGCATGTACACCCTGGCCGCGCTGCTCGCCAGGCCCGTGGACCAGCTACCTGCCGGTACCGCTGATTGTGCCGAGCTGCCGCACCTGAACCAGCTGGTTCCGGTGGGCGACGGCGCGGCCTTGCTCAAGCGCCGCCCTGACGTCCGCCAGGCCGAGCGCCAGCTGGCTGCAGCCACTGCCTACATAGGTGTAGCGACCGGCGCGCTGTACCCGGACATCAGCATCGGGGCCCAGGTGGGGACCATCGGTATTCTCGAGGACCTTGGCGACCCTTCGACGAACCGCTGGGGCTTTGGCCCGCAGATCAGTTGGAGCATTCCCACCAACGGCACCCGCGCCCGCATTCGCATGGCCGAAGCCTCGACCCAGGCAGCCTTGGCCAGCTTCGACGGGGTGGTGCTGAACGCCATCCGTGAGACCCAAACCCGCCTGGCGCAGTACAGCGCCCTGCTGGACCGGCGCGATGCCCTTGCCGAAGCGGAGAAGTCGGCGAAAGAAGCAGCGGACCAGACGCACCGGTATTACCAGGCGGGGCGTGAATCGTTCCTGGCGGATTTGCAGGCAACGCGAACGTATACCGATGTGCGCGCGCAGCTGGCGGCGGCCAATAGCCAAGTGGCGCTGGGGCAGATTGGGGTGTTCCTGGCGTTGGGTGGGGGGTGGAAGGACACCGTCAAGCCTTGAGGTCAGAGGGTCGAGGCGCTGAAAGGGCCAAGGCAGGCCCTTCTTCAATAGCCTTCAGGAATCTGGGGCCGCTTTGCGGCCCATCGCCGCCAAGTCAGCTCCGATAGTTTCCGGGCCACCCTAAGGTTGAATGCCATCCCGCTTCATCTGATTTGTAGCAAGATTTTTCATGAAATCCGCCCAGCACCCTTGAGGGAAGCAAAGTGGAAGTGAACAATGTTCTCTTTCGCATTCCCTTCGAGACTGGCCATGAAAACCCGTTCCCGTCTGCTCGCCTGGCTGCCGGCTTTGTTGCTTGGCCCAGTGCTGGCGCTGTGCAGCACTTTGGCGCTGGCCGAAGCCCCCGCTGAGGCTACCAAAGCGCTGCATTTGCTCGACTACATTGGCGCTGACTACCCGCCGACCGTGCAAGACGGCAAGGTGATCGACGATGGTGAATACAGCGAGCAGCAGGAGTTCAGCACGGTATTGGCCGACTTGGTCAAAGGCCTGCCAGCAAATGCCGAGCAAGCGGCTCTCATGCAGGGCGTCCAGGCGCTGCGCCAGGCCATCGACCAGCGTCAGGACGGCCCGGGGGTGGCCAAGCAGGCCCGCCAGCTGGGTGCACGCCTGGCCGTGGCCTACGAGGTCAGCCAAGCCCCGGTGATCACCCCGGACGCAGCCCGTGGCGCTTCGCTATACGCACAAAACTGCTCGATCTGCCACGGTGACACTGGCGCGGGCGATGGCCCGGCAGGCATCGGCCTGGAGCCAGCACCCGCCAACCTGCGCGATGTTGCGCGCCTTGATCAGTTGAGCCTGTTTGACCTGTACAACACGCTTGCCCTGGGCATCGACGGCACCGAGATGCCGTCCTTTGCCGACCAGCTGGACGACCGCCAGCGTTGGGACGTGGCCGCCTACATCGCCAGTTTCACCGCCAAGCCGGAAGCCGGAAAAAGTGACAAGACCTGGAACATCGCCGACCTGGCTCGCCAGACCCCGGCCGAAGTCGCCGCCAGCGAAGGTAATGCGGTTGTAGCATCGTTCCGTGCCCAGCGTGCCCAGCCGCCACAGGTCAAACGCGGCCCGGCGCAATTGCTCGAATACACCGCCAGCACCCTGGACAAAAGCCTGGCGGCTTACCGCGCAGGCGACCACGACCAAGCCTACGACTTGTCGGTGGCGGCCTATCTGGAAGGCTTTGAGCTGGTAGAAAGCTCGCTGGACAACATCGACACCCAAGCGCGCAAGGACACCGAAAAAACGCTGATGGCTTATCGTCAGTCTCTGCAGGATGGCTTACCTCTGTCTCAGGCCGAGCAGCGTCTGGCCGAAGCCAAGGCCAAGCTTGAGCAGGCAGCCAAACTGTTGGGCAGCGATGGGCTGAGTTGGTCGCTGAGTTTTGTCTCCGGCTTGCTGATCCTGCTGCGCGAAGGGCTTGAAGCCATTCTGGTGCTGGCGGCGATCCTGGCCTTCCTGCGTAACACCGGTCAGCAGTCGGCGGTGCGCAGCGTCAATCTCGGCTGGTGTCTGGCGCTGGTGGCCGGCTTCGCCACCTGGGCCTTGGCGGCGTACGTGATCGATGTAGGTGGTGCCCAGCGCGAGCTGCTGGAAGGCTGCACGGCGCTGTTCGCCGCGGTGATGGTGCTGTGGCTTGGCGTGTGGATGCATGACCGCCGCCATGCCGCTGCCTGGCAGGACTACATCAAAAGCAGCCTGGTCAGCGGCGGCGGGCGCTTCGGCTTTGCCGTGCTGGCGTTCTTTTCGGTGTACCGCGAACTGTTCGAAGTGATTCTGTTCTACGAAACCCTGTGGCTGCAGGCCGGCCCTGCCGGGCACCAGGCGGTGCTGGCGGGTGGCGCCACGGCATTGGTCCTGCTGGTAGGTTTGGCGTGGGTCATCCTGCGTGGGTCGGCCAAGCTGCCGCTATCGCTGTTCTTCAGCATCAACGCCGGGCTGCTGTGCGTGCTGTCGGTGGTGTTCGCCGGGCATGGCGTGAAGGCGCTGCAGGAGGCTGGAATGCTGGGCACGCGGCCGGTTGGGTTCTTCGAATTCGACTGGCTGGGGATTCACCCCGATGCCTACTCGCTGTCGGCGCAGGCGCTGGCCTTGCTGGCCATTGTGTTGCTGTTCGGGCGCTCGCGCCTGGCGGAGAAGCGCAGGGCGGCGGCCAACTGACTGGAACCTGCACGGTCACTGTAGGAGCGGGTGAACCCGCTTCCACAGTGACCATGCAAGGTCTCAGATTGCGCAAGGCTGATGTTCAGGCCGGCTGTGGCGCCTTGAGAATGTTCTGCAGCAACTGGACACTTTCGACAGCGTCGTGACCCAGGCTGGTCAGGTAACCGCCATCCGGTTGATCGGTCAGCCCTTTCTCATGCAGGCGCTGCGCAGCCGCGATCAGGGCGGGGGATGCGGTGCTGGTTATCTTTATGCCTTCCTGGCTGCTGTCGTGTTTGAACAGCGCGAGTACTTCCATTTCGTCGATCAAATCGGGGGTAAAAGGCATGGCAACTCCTGACTTCCAGACAAGGATTACGGCACTTTCTATGGTGCCTGACCTTCGAGTGTAGCCGGGTTATTCGTCGTCGCCTTGATCCATCTCAGGCGGCAGCTCCGGCAGCGCTCGCAGAGCGTTCTCGTACCACTCGCCGTTGAACGCACGGTCCTCCACCAGCATGTTGTCGATCTCGAAGGCCAGCACGTGGGCCATCAGGTTGAGAATGTCGTCACGCTCATAGCCGACCAGGGTCAGCTTGTTGAAAGTGGCCTTGGCTGCAGGCGGCTCGCCGCTTTCAATCTGGTTTTCGATGGCCTGGGTCAGCGTTGCCTCGGCGAAGGCTTCGTCGTCATTGTCGATGTCGGTGGGCTCGCTCATCGCGGTACTCCTGGGATGTGATGCAACAGTGTGCCATGCCTGTGGCGGCAATGCCCGGGCATTGACGGGGTGCATGACGCTGGTCAGGGGCCGGCGATCGGTCTATAAAAGCCCAGCCAACCCCTTACGGCCTGGAGGCTGTTACCTCATGCTCAAGCTTCATGGTTTTTCGGTCAGCAACTACTACAACATGGTCAAGTTGGCCTTGCTCGAAAAAGGCCTGCCTTTCGAGGAGGTCACCTTCTATGGTGGCCAGGCGCCACAGGCGCTGGAAGTGAGCCCGCGGGGCAAGGTGCCGGTGCTGCAGACCGAGCAGGGCTTCCTCAGCGAAACCAGTGTGATCCTCGACTACATCGAACAGACTCAAAGCGGCAAGGCACTGCTGCCGGCCGACCCGTTCGAGCAGGCCAAGGTGCGTGAGCTTCTCAAGGAAATCGAGCTGTACATCGAGCTGCCGGCGCGTACCTGCTACGCCGAGTCGTTCTTTGGCATGCCGGTCGAGCCGCTGATCAAAGAGAAAGCGCGTGCTGACCTGCTGGCCGGGTTTGCCACGCTCAAGCGCAACGGGCGCTTCGCGCCTTATGTAGCGGGTGAACAACTGACGCTGGCAGACCTGATGTTCTGCTTCTCGGTCGACCTGGCTTATGCCGTGGGCAAGAAAGTGCTGAACATCGACTTTTTGGCGGACTTCCCGCAGGCCAAGGCGTTGATGCAACTAATGGGCGAAAACCCGCACATGGCGCGGATCGTGGCGGACAAGGAGGCGGCGATGCCGGCCTTCATGGAGATGATCCGCAGCGGCAAGCGCTGAGTCTGGTGTTGAGCCCTTCGCGGGCATGCCCGCTCCCACAGGTCTGCACCGTTTTTGAAACTTGTGCAATACCTGTGGGAGCGGGCGTGCCCGCGAACGAGGGCGAAGCCCTCGCCTTGGGGGGTTAGCGAGACGCCAGCAGGGCCTTGCCACGAACAACGGCCGCGCGAACCTGCGCCGGCGCCGTACCACCAATGTGGTCACGCGCATTCACCGAGCCTTCCAGAGTCAGCACGGCGAACACATCCTGCTCGATCTGGTCGCTGAACTGGCGCAGTTCGTCCAGGCTCATCTCGGCCAGGTCCTTGCCGGTGTCCACACCGTACTTCACCGCATGGCCTACGATTTCGTGGCAATCACGGAACGGCAGGCCACGGCGTACCAGGTAGTCGGCCAGGTCGGTCGCGGTGGAGAAACCACGCAGGGCCGCTTCACGCATGATCGCGTGCTTGGGCTTGATCGCCGGGATCATGTCGGCAAAGGCACGCAGCGAGTCGCGCAGGGTGTCGGCGGCGTCGAACAGCGGTTCCTTGTCTTCCTGGTTGTCCTTGTTGTAGGCCAGCGGCTGGCCTTTCATCAGGGTCAGCAAGCCGGTCAGGGCGCCGAACACACGGCCGGTCTTGCCTCGTACCAACTCTGGCACGTCCGGGTTCTTTTTCTGCGGCATGATCGAGCTGCCGGTGCAGAAGCGGTCGGGTAGGTCGATGAACTGGAACTGGGCGCTGGTCCACAGCACCAGCTCTTCGGAGAAGCGCGACAGGTGCATCATCGCCAGGCTGGCCGCGGCGCAGAATTCGATGGCGAAGTCACGGTCCGAGACGCCGTCCAGCGAGTTGCCACCCACGGCCTCGAAGCCCAGCAGCTTGCAGGTGAGTTCGCGGTCGATCGGGTAGGTGGTACCGGCGAGGGCGGCGCTGCCCAGTGGCATGCGGTTGGTGCGCTTGCGGCAGTCGACCAGGCGCTCGTAGTCCCGGCTGAGCATTTCAAACCAGGCCAGCAAGTGGTGGCCAAAGGTGACCGGTTGCGCCGTCTGCAGGTGCGTGAAGCCGGGCATGATGGTTTCGGCCTCGCGCTCGGCCTGCTCGAGCAGGCCCTGCTGCAGGCGGGTGATTTCGGCCAGGATCAGGTCGATCTCGTCGCGCAGCCACAGACGGATATCGGTGGCTACCTGGTCGTTGCGGCTGCGGCCGGTGTGCAGCTTCTTGCCGGTGATGCCGATACGGTCGGTCAGGCGTGCTTCGATGTTCATGTGCACGTCTTCGAGGTCGACGCGCCAGTCGAAGTTGCCGGCCTCGATTTCGCCCTGAATGGTCTTCAGGCCATCGATGATGGTGTCGCGCTCGGCATCGCTGAGCACGCCGACCTGCGCCAGCATGGTGGCATGGGCGATCGAACCCATGATGTCGTGGCGGTACAGGCGCTTGTCGAAATCGACCGAGGCGGTGAAACGGGCGACGAAGGCGTCGACGGGCTCACTGAAGCGGCCGCCCCAGGACTGATTGGTCTTGTCGGTGCTCATGGATTCACTCATTGCAGGCGTGAACGAAAAAGTGGCGCCGATGATAGCAGGGTTGGGCTGGCTGCCGCAGGGCGCCGGTCGAGAGAAATGCCCGGAAAATGGCTGATAAGGATTTCAAGGAATGAACGGCAGTGTTCCACGGACCGTCTACAGTTGGACAGAGGACTGGCAGTGAATCTGCCAGCCGAGTGAATCTTTGGCCATCGCACCGGTCTAGAGCGTGACCGCAGTGTCGCTCGAACCACATCTGTCTACGCTATACCTGTGCGAGACTCATTCAGGAATCCAGCGCAATTATGAATGTCCTGATCGTTGATGACGAACCCCAAGGCCGTGAACGCCTCAGCCGCCTGCTCGGCGAACTGGAGGGTTACACCGTACTGGAGCCTAGCGCCACCAACGGCGAAGAGGCCCTGGCGCTGATCGAAAGCCTTAAGCCCGATGTGGTCCTGCTGGACATCGGCATGCCAGGCCTGGACGGCCTGCAGGTGGCTGCTCGCTTGTGCGAGCGCGAGGCGCCGCCGGCAGTGGTGTTTTGCACCGGGGATGATGAATACGGTGCCGAGGCATTCAAGGACAGTACCCTCAGCCATGTGACCAAGCCCATCCAGGCCCAGGCGCTGCGCGATGCGTTGCGCAAGGCCGAAAGACCCAACCGCGCCCAGTTGGCAGCGCTGACCCGGCCGGCTAACGAAGGTGGCGGCCCACGTAGCCACATCAGTGCACGCACGCGCAAAGGCATCGAGTTGATCCCTTTGCCGCAGGTGATCTACTTCATTGCCGACCACAAGTATGTGACGTTGCGCCATGAAACCGGGGAAGTGCTGCTCGACGAACCGCTCAAGGCACTGGAAGACGAGTTTGGCGAACGCTTCGTGCGTATCCACCGCAATGCGCTGGTTGCCCGCGAGCGCATCGAACGCCTGCAGCGCACCCCGCTGGGGCACTTTCAGCTGTACTTGAAGGGCCTGGACGGCGATGCCCTGACCGTCAGCCGCCGGCACGTGGCCGGTGTGCGCAAGATGATGCAGACCCTCTGATACGGCGCCCGCATGGCAAGGGCTGCGCCCTTGTTCGCGGGTGAACCCGCTCCCACAGGTTGATCATTGGCCTTTGGAGTGGCACCTCACCCTGTGGGAGCGGCTTTAGCCGCCAAGAGGCCCTTAGCTGATCCACATCTGCAAGCGATAAAGGAGATGCTGTTATCATCGGCGGCATTTCTCTGGATCGGGGCGTTTCATGTCCACTCGCGAAATCCGCATTGCCACCCGTAAAAGTGCCTTGGCCCTGTGGCAGGCCGAATACGTCAAAGCCCGCCTCGAGCAGGCCCACCCCGGTCTGCTGGTGACCCTGGTGCCCATGGTCAGCCGGGGTGACAAGCTGCTCGACGCGCCGCTGGCAAAAATCGGCGGCAAGGGCCTGTTCGTCAAGGAGCTGGAAACCGCCCTGCTGGACAACGAAGCCGACATCGCCGTGCATTCGATGAAAGACGTGCCCATGGACTTCCCCGAAGGCCTGGGCCTGTACTGCATCTGCGAGCGCGAAGACCCGCGCGATGCCTTCGTTTCCAACACCTTTGCCAGCCTCGAAGCGCTGCCTGCCGGCAGCATCGTCGGTACCTCCAGCCTGCGCCGTCAGGCCCAGCTGCTGGCGCGTCGCCCGGACTTGCAGATCCGCTTCCTGCGCGGCAACGTCAACACCCGTCTGGCCAAGCTCGATGCCGGTGAGTACGACGCCATCATCCTCGCCGCGGCCGGCCTGATCCGCCTTGGCTTCGAAGACCGCATCACCTCCACCATCAGCGTCGATGACAGCCTGCCGGCTGGCGGCCAGGGTGCAGTGGGCATCGAATGCCGCAGCGCCGACCATGAAATCCATGCCCTGCTGGCGCCGCTGCACCATGCCGATACGGCCGACCGGGTAGTGGCCGAGCGCGCCTTGAACAAACACCTGAATGGCGGTTGCCAGGTGCCGATCGCCTGCTACGCGGTGCTTGAAGGCGACCAGCTGTGGTTGCGTGGCCTGGTTGGCCAGCCGAGCGGCGGCAAGCTGCTGGTGGCTGATGCTCGTGCCCCCCGGTCGGCTGCCGAGACCCTTGGCGTACAAGTGGCGGAAGACCTGTTGGGGCAGGGTGCCGACGCCATCCTCAAGGAAGTCTACGGCGAGGCCGGCCACCCGTGAGCCAATGGCGCCTGTTGCTGACCCGGCCTGCCGAGGACTGCGCGGCGCTGGCGCAAAACCTGGCAGCAGCGGGGGTGGCCAGCAGTTGCTTGCCGCTGCTGGAGATCGAGCCGGTAAAACCCGAGGCTCCGCAGCAGTTGTTGCTGCAAGCCCTGAATGGCTTCCAGGCAGTCATCGTGGTCAGCAAACCGGCCGCCCGGCTGTTGCTCGAGCAACTGACCAAGGCCAGCTTGCAGCCGCCACGGCAAAACTGGTTCACGGTCGGCGAGGCCACTGCCGCAGTGTTGCAGGATGCTGCCCTTGAAGTGAGCTACCCACCACGCGGCGATGACAGCGAGGCCTTGCTGGCGTTGCCGGCACTGCGCCAGGCAGTTGCCGTACCTGCAGCGCGAGTCTTGATCGTACGCGGCGTCGGAGGTCGCGAACTGCTGGCAGAGCGTCTTGCAGAGCAAGGTGCTAGTGTCGAATATCTGGAACTGTATCGTCGCTGCCTCCCGGATTACCCGGCGGGCACCCTGAAGCGCCGCATCGAAGCGGAACGCCTCAATGGCCTGGTGGTCAGCAGTGGGCAGGGTTTCGAACATTTGCAGCAAATGGCCGGCGCCGATTGGCCGCAGCTGGCCCGGCTACCACTGTTCGTGCCTAGCCCGCGGGTCGCCGAGCAGGCCCGGGCCGCCGGGGCCCAACAGGTTGTGGATTGCCGTGGCGCTAGTGCCGCGGCCTTGCTGGCAGCCGTGCAGCGCAGCGCTGCACCTGCCTCTTAAGGCGCTAAGCTGAATGCGATGCGCCCCCATGCAAAGGATGGATACGTGAGCGAGACTGTCTTGTCCAATAACGATCAGCCGTCGGCACAGGCGCCGGCGGACCCCGTTACCGCCCCACCTGCCAAGCGCTCCGGCAGTGGTCTGGCAGCGCTGGCCTTGCTGCTGGGCGCGGCCGGGGTGGCGGTAGGTGGCTGGGGTGTCTGGCAGGTGCGTCAACTGCAAGGCAGCGAGTTCAATCAGGGCCAGCACATCGAGGCGCTGAACCAGCGTGCCGAGGCCCTGCAGCAGCGTGAACAGCAGATCAGCGCGCAACTGGCCAGCCTGCCGGCAGCCAGCGAGCTCGAAGACCGCCGCCGCCTGGTGGCGCAATTGCAGGGCGACCAGCAGCGCCTCAGCCAGCGGGTGGAAACCGTGCTGGGTGAAAGCCGCAAGGAGTGGCGCCTGGCCGAAGCCGAGCACCTGCTGCGCCTGGCCACCCTGCGCCTGTCGGCCTTGCAGGACATCACCAGCGCCAAGGCGCTGGTCGAGGGCGCCGACGAGATCCTGCGTGAGCAGAGCGACCCGGGTTCCTTCGCCGCCCGTGAGCAACTGGCCCGCAGCCTGGCCACGCTCAACAGCACCCAGCAACCCGACCGTACTGGCCTGTTCCTGAAACTCGCTGCACAGCGTGAGCTGGTACAACAGTTGAGCGCCCAGTCGCCTGAGTTCGAGAGCAATGCCGATGCACTTGGCGCACTGACCGCCGACGGCGATGGCGCCAGCCGCCTGTCGCAGTGGTGGGCCGAGATCTCCAAGTACTTCCAGATCGACTTCAACGCCGATGAGAACGTGCGGCCGCTGCTGGCCGGGCAACAATTGAACCAGCTGCGCCTGGCCCTGAGCCTGACCATCGAGCAGGCACAGTGGGCGGCGCTCAATGGTGATGCCAAGGTCTACACCCAGGCGCTGGACGATGCCCGCAGCGTGCTGCTGGCCAACTTCAACGCTGACAACCCGCAAAGCAAGGCCATGCTCGAAAGCCTCAATGCCCTGGCTGAGCAACCGGTGTCGGTGGTAACCCCAGACCTCAGCGAAAGCCTGGCGGCAGTGCAGGCCTATATCCAGCGCCGCCACTTGCCGGCCGAGGCTGAAGGGGGCAAGCCATGAAGCGTGTCTACCTGCTGGCCGTGCTGGCTATAGTGGTTGCCGCAGCGTTGGGCATCGCAGTCGCCAAGCATAGCGGCTACGTGTTGATCTCCTATGGTGGCTTCCGTTATCAGTCGGGGCTGTGGGCAGCCCTTGCCGGGTTGCTGGCGGTGGTCTTGTTGTTGTGGTTGCTGCGTTACCTGGTCGGCCTTGTGCTGACCTCAAGCGGCGTGGTCAACCCCTGGTCGCGGCGCAACCGTAGCCGGCGCATTCGCCTGGCCATCGAGCAGGGCCAACTCGACCTCGCCGAGGGCCGCTGGGCCAGTGCCCAGCGCCACCTGCACCGTGCCGCCGAGGCCGAGCGCCAACCGCTGCTGTACTACCTGGGTGCCGCGCGTGCGGCCAATGAGCAAGGCCGTACCGAAGACAGCGACAACTTGCTGGAGCGCGCCTTGGAGCGCCAGCCACAGGCGGAGCTGGCCATTGCCCTGACCCATGCCCAGTTACAGATGGACCGTGGCGAAAGCGATGGTGCTCTGGAAACCCTGCTGGCCATGCAGGAGCGCCACCCGCACAACAGCCAGGTGCTGCGCCTGTTGCAGCGCCTGCACCTGGAGCGCGGCGATTGGTCGGCCTTGATTCGTCTACTGCCCGACCTTCGCAAGGGCAAGGTGCTGCCGGCTGCGGAACTGGCCGCCCTTGAGCAACGCGCATGGGGCCAGAACCTGAGCCTGGCGACTACCCGTGGCGAGGACGCGCCAAGTGCCCGCCAGGCCCTGGAGCGGGCCTGGCAGCAACTGACTGCGGCCCAGCGCCAAGAGCCGCAACTGGTGCTGGCCTACGCCGAGCAACTGCGCCAGGTGGGCGCCCAGAGCGAGGCCGAGCAAGTACTGCGCACGGCCCTGAAACGCGAGTATGAGAGCCACCTGGCCCGTCTGTACGGCCTGGTGCGCGGCGAGGACCCGGCGCGCCAGCTGCAAACCGCCGAAGGCTGGCTCAAGGCTCACCCGCAAGACGCCAGCCTGCTACTGACCCTGGGCCGCCTGAGCCTGCAGAACCGGCTGTGGGGCAAGGCGCGTGACTACCTGGAAAGCAGCCTGCGCATGGAACGCAACCCTGAGGCTTGTGCCGAACTGGCCCGCTTGCTCGCTGGCCTGGGCGAGACCGAACGCAGTAACCAATTGTTCCAGGAAGGCCTTGGCCTGTTGGACGAACGCCTGCTGGCTTTACCGCTGCCAGAAGGCGTTCGCGCCTGACCTACCCCAAGGCCCGCGCCAAGGTGCGGGCTTTGGGGGCGGGTAATTTATCCACCGCTGCCAGTTAAATCTGACGTCCGCTTCTTCAGTCGCCTCCTACCTTGGCTCCGGAAATTTCCTACGCTATTCAGCGACTTGTCGTTGCTGTCGTGCCTTGAAACAAAGGGCGTCTTTCCTCTACCGTTTCAGGCCTCTATCTCTTCCCCGGGACCTGAACCGCCTATGCTGCCGGCCCGTTTGCGCACGTTTTTCCTTCCCGCCTGCCTGGCCGCACTGGCAGTGCTCGCCGCGTCCATGTACCTGGAAAACGTCCTTGGGCTGGTGCCGTGCCCGTTGTGTCTGAGCCAGCGGGTGCTGCTTGGTGTATACGGGCTGCTAAGCCTGGCAGCGGTGGTGCAGGCACCGGGCACCCGCGGCACTCGCCTTTATGCACAAGTGACGCTGGGGTGCTCGCTGGCCGGCGCATTGTTGGCAGCACGGCATGTCTGGTTGCAGGGTGCAGGCGGTGCCAGCCATGTATGCCCGGCGCCGATCGGGCAGCTATTGGTGAACTCCTGGGGGGAAGCGACGCGGCAACTTCTGTTCGGCGGCCCGGATTGCCACTCACTGACCTGGAGTTTTCTCGACCTGACGCTGCCGGAGTGGAGCCTGCTGGCCTTCCTGTTACTGGCGGCGCTGCCCTTGAGTTACCTGCTGGCGTATCGTTTCCGCAGCCTGGCAGGAACATGACCTGGCGCAAGGCTGGATCATTAGCGCGACCAATGGCGATGTATCAGGGGATTAAACACTTGTATGAACTTTGTCCTCTGCGTACCTTGAAGGGCAGCACGCGCGGGAATAATCTCGCAGCACGTATACCGAAAACACAACTGCTCGATGCCGTCCTGCTGATGTCACCTTTGTGCTGCGCGGTCGTGGTGCGAGGTGCAGCGGCATCTACCCAGAAGGGAAGAGATTGCCATGCTCGATAGTTGTCAGAATGCCCAGGAACGCTGGGGTGGGGTGCACGACCTGATCGACCGTTGGTTGAAGGCGCGCCAGGACCTGGTGCAGTCTTTCGGCGCACTGCGTGATTTGAAGCCAGCCTTCGCCGACAAGGACACAAATGGAGACTTTTGCGGCCTGCTTGTCGACTACTGTTCGGCGTGGCATTTCGAGGTCTGCGAACAGCTGGTCAGTGAGGCCAAGGCTTTCGATGACGAGAGAGCGCTGAAACTGGCCGAAGAGATCAATCCGCGGATCAACGACATCACCCAGATCGCGCTGGCCTTCAATGACCATTGCGCGAAAGGCGAGTGCAAGGACACCGAACGCTTCGCCGAAAAACTAGGCAAGCTGGGTGGCCTGCTGCATGAACGCTTTGAACTTGAAGACTGCCTGATCGAAGTGCTGCATAACGCGCACAAGGAACAAGGCGCGGTCGAGGCCTGAGGGTTGGCGTCAGTCGCCAACCGCCAGCAGTTCGATCTCGAACACCAAGGGTGTATAGGGTGCGATCAAGTCACCCGCGCCCTCGGCTCCGTAGGCTTGTGCTGATGGAATCACCAGGCGCCATTTGGCGCCGGCGTGCATCAGCGGCAAGGCTAACTGCCAACCTTCGATCACCGAGTCCAGGCTGAACCACTGTGGTGCCTGGTTCTGGTCGAATATCGAGCCATCCGGCAACTTGCCCACGTAGCGTACCTGCACCTTGCCGCCGGGTTTCGGCTGCGCACCCGTGCCTGCCTGCAGCTCGCTGTAGAGGATGCCCTGCGTTAACTCACGTACGCCATAACGCCCGCGCTCATTGGCCATGAAGCGTTTTTCGGACGCTTGGAGTTTTTGTGTCTCAGCATCACCCTCCTGCGCCTCATGCTGTTGAAGCACGGCCTGCATCCGAGCGTTGTCGAGCTTCAGCGGCTGTCCCTGGTAGGACTGGCGTAACCCGTCGACCAGTGCGTCCAGCTGCAGGCCTGGCATATCCTGGCGCAGCCGCTCACCCAGGCTGGCGCCGAGGCTGTAGGCGAGGTCGTGATCATCGCTCTCGGCCAAGGCGATGGGGGCCAAAAGACATAAACCTAAAACAAGATATCGAGGCATGGTCGGTTCCTGCGCCAATGAGCGGGGAAGTATGCCAGCGTTCCGTTTTTGATTGTGTGCTCGCGACCCTTGCAAAAAGAGACCTTGTGTTGCGAAAGGGGTGCGAAGCCCCCCGAGAGGATGGGCTGCAAGTCAGATAAGTGCCAAATTCCAGCAATGATTTATTCAGCAACTACACTTGCACGGAGCTGCAAGATAACAACTTTGCCCAGGCATGCAACGCGGCGTAAATATTACTGTCAACATGCCCTAGCGGCGGTAGCAGCAGAAGCATAGTATGAGCCGCAATCTCGTCAGCCAGGAGGTAAACCATGTCGGCCAAAAAGAAGCCAGTAAGTACGCCGTTACACCTGCTCCAACAACTTTCGGGCAGCCTGCTCGAACACTTGGAAGAGGCCTGCTCGCAAGCGCTGGCTGATGCGGAAAAACTGCTGGCCAAGTTGGAAAAGCAGCGTGGCAAGGCGCAGGAAAAACTGCACAACGGTCGCCTGAAACTGCAAGACGCAGCCAAGGCCGGTAAAGCCAAGGCGCAAACCAAGGCACAAAAAGCCATCGGCGAACTTGAACAACTGCTCGACTCCCTCAAGGAACGTCAAACCCAGACGCGTTCTTATATTCAACAACTCAAGCGTGATGCTCAAGACAGCCTCAAGCTCGCCCAGGGGGTAGGCAAGGTTCGTGAAGCCGCGGCCAAGGCCCTCGATTCGCGTGCTGCCAAACCAGCGGCCAAGCCAGCTGCCAGGGCGTCTGCTGCCAAACCAGCAGCCAAGCCTGCTGCCAGAACTTCTGCTGCCAAGCCTGCGGCGAAGCCAGCTGCCCGAACCACCGCTGCTGCCAAGCCTGCGGCGAAGCCAGCTGCCCGAGCCACCGCTGCTGCCAAGCCTGCGGCGAAGCCAGCTGCCAAAGCCACTGCTGCTGCCAAGCCTGCGGCGAAGCCAGCTGCCAAAGCCACTGCTGCTGCCAAGCCTGCGGCGAAGCCAGCTGCCAAAGCCACTGCTGCCGCCAAGCCTGCGGCGAAGCCAGCTGCCAAAGCCACTGCTGCCGCCAAGCCTGCGGCCAAAGCCACCGCTGCTGCCAAGGCTGCGGCGAAGCCAGCTGCCAAAGCCACCGCTGCTGCCAAGCCTGCGGCGAAGCCAGCGGCCAAAGCCACCGCTGCCGCCAAGCCTGCGGCGAAGCCAGCTGCCAAAGCCACAGCTGCTACCAAGCCTGCAGCCAAGCCAGCGGCAGCCAAAGCCACTGCCACCAAGCCTGCCGCAAAACCAGCTGCCGCCAAGCCTGTAGCCAGCAAGCCAGCCGAAGCCAAACCGTCTACGCCTGCCGCCAGCACTCCGGCTGCCGCAAGCAACTCGGCCACTCCGCCCGCTGCGGTAGCACCCTCGGCACCTGCCGGCACCCAGGCTCAGACGCCGTCTTCGGCGTCCTGAAGCGCAGCCGCCGCGACGCGCAACTGAACCAGCGCGTCGTTGTGGTGTGTCTGGTCCGGCGCCAGCCGGGCCAGCCAGTCATCCGTGGGTTCATGGGAATCCGCGGACCACTGCCGCGCATGCTCCTGCAAGCGTTCCAGCAAGGCCTTCTCGGCCTGCAATTCCAACCCTTTGAGTCGCTCACGCAACAGCCCCAGCTGGGCATCAGCCTGCGCGGCCGTTCGCCATTGCTGGCGCAGGCTGCGTAGCGGGGCGATCACTTCGCGTTGCCAGGGCTCGGCAACTGCTTTCAATGCCTGCGCACGCTCGTCCAGCACGGCAACGCCACGCGCCTGCAGCCAGGTTGCGCACAGGATCAGGCAGACATCGCCACCCAGCGCCTGCAACTCAAGGCAGGCCGCTTCCACGCCGGGCCTGGCGTACAAGGCCAGGGCGTGATTCCACAGGTCGGTGTGCATGGTTCCACTCGCGCTATGGGCCGAGGAAGCTGGTAGACTCCGCGACCATCATGATCAGACTATCCAACCTCACTTTACAGCGTGGTCCGCAGCGCTTGCTAGAAGGCGCCGAGATGACCCTGCACGCCGGTCACAAGGCCGGCCTGATCGGCGCCAACGGTGCCGGAAAATCCAGCCTGTTCGCCTTGCTGCGCGGTGAGCTGTCGCCCGATGCCGGCGATTGCCAGTTGCCCGGTGACTGGCGCATTGCCCACATGCGTCAGGAGGTCGACACCCTCGACCGCCTGGCCGTGGACTATGTGCTCGACGGCGACGTGCGCCTGCGCAAGGTCCAGGCCGAACTGGCCATCGCCGAGCAGGCCCACGACGGTACCGCCCTGGCGCGCCTGCACAGTGAGCTGGAAAGCGCCGACGGTTACACCGCCGACGCGCGCGCGCGCAAGCTGCTGGCCGGCCTGGGCTTCACCAACGAGCAGATGGACCGCCGTGTCGGAGACTTCTCCGGTGGCTGGCGGATGCGCCTGAACTTGGCCCAGGCGCTGATGTGTCCGTCCGACCTGCTGCTGCTCGACGAGCCCACCAACCACCTGGACCTCGATGCGATCCTGTGGCTGGAAGACTGGCTCAAGGGCTACCCCGGTACTCTGTTGTTGATCTCCCACGACCGTGACTTTCTCGATGCCGTGGTCGATCACGTGCTGCATGTCGAGCAGCGTAAGCTGAACCTCTACAAGGGTGGTTACACCGCCTTCGAGCGTACCCGTGCAGAGCGCCTGGCGCAGCAGCAGCAGGCGTACGAAAAGCAGCAGGCGCAGCGCGCGCACATGGAAAAGTACATCGCCCGCTTCAAGGCACAGGCCACCAAGGCCCGCCAGGCGCAGAGCCGGATCAAGGCCCTGGAGCGCATGGAAGAACTGTCTGCGGCGCACGTCGATTCGCCGTTCGACTTCGTCTTCCGCGAGTCGCAGAAAATCTCCAGCCCGTTGCTGAGCATGTCCGAAGGCCGCTTGGGTTATGGCGACAAGGCCATCCTCGACAAGGTCAAGCTACAGCTGACCCCCGGTGCGCGCATTGGCCTGCTGGGGCCCAACGGCGCTGGCAAGTCGACCCTGATCAAGAACCTTGCGGGTGAGCTGGAGCCGTTGTCGGGCCGCCTGGTCCGTGGCGAGAACCTGGCTGTTGGCTACTTTGCCCAGCACCAGCTGGACTCGCTGGACGACAAGGCCAGCCCGCTGTTGCACCTGCAGCGCATCGCCTCCACCGAGCGCGAACAGACTTTGCGCGATTTCCTCGGCGGCTTCGATTTCCACGGCGCCCGTTGCGACGAGCCGGTGGTGAACTTCTCCGGTGGCGAAAAGGCCCGCCTGGCGCTGGCGCTGATAGCCTGGGAGCGGCCGAACCTGTTGCTGCTCGACGAACCGACCAACCACCTTGACCTGGAAATGCGCCTGGCGCTGACCATGGCATTGCAGGAATTTGCCGGTGCCGTGGTGGTGGTGTCTCACGACCGTCACCTGCTCAAGAGCACCACCGACGACTTCTTGCTGGTAGCGGACGGCAAGGTCGAACCCTTCGACGGAGACCTGGACGACTACAGCCGCTGGCTGGTCGAGTACCGCCAGCGCAGCGCGCCGGCCAGCACGGCCCCGGTCAACCCGGACAAGACCGACAAGAAGGCCCAGCGTCAGGCTGCCGCGGCCTTGCGTCAGCAACTGGCGCCGCACAAGAAGGCCGCCGACAAGCTGGAAACCGAGCTCAACCAGGTCCACGTGCAACTGGCCGAGATCGAGACCGCGTTGGGTGACGGTGGCCTCTACGAAGCGGCGCGCAAGGACGAATTGCGCGACCTGCTGGCGCGCCAGACCAAGCTCAAGCAACGCGAAGGTGAGCTGGAAGAAGCCTGGATGGAGGCGCTGGAAACCCTGGAGAGCATGCAGTCCGAGCTCGAGGCGCTGTCCTGATGGAGGAACTGCGTTCGCTGCTGCCTGGGCAATGGATGGACACCTTCTGGCTGGGCTTGCAGATTCTCTTGATCATGGTGGCGGCGTTCGTCCTGCAGCGCATCATTGCTCGCGGGTTGAGCCGCCTGGGCCAGCGTTACCCGTTGCCGCCAGAACTGCTGGTGCCGGTGCGTGGCAGCCTGCGCTGGCTGATCATGGGCAGCGCGCTGCTGTTCGTGCTGGAGCGGCTGGGCGTGTCGGCGACCGTGCTGTGGACCGCGTTGTCCGGCTTTGTCGCGGTGGCGGCAGTGGCTTTCTTCGCCATGTGGAGCGTGCTGTCCAACCTGCTGTGCGCGGTACTGATCTTCACGGTCGGGCCGTTTCGCATCGGCGACGTAGTCGAACTGGTCGATACGCTGGACAAGCCAGGCGTGAAAGGGCGGGTGATCGCTATCAATCTGCTGTTTACCACCCTGCTGGAAGTGCCCGAAGCGGGCGGGGCGCTGGTGCAGGTGCCCAATAGCCAGTTCTTCCAGAAGTCGGTGCGGCGCTGGCGCGGGGCCGAGGTACAGGCCCTGCACAAAGAAACAGCTACCGAAGCTGACTGAACCTGGCCTGGCCCTATGAATCCATCAGAAATTACTGGTTATTTTTTCACCAAAACCTTAGCTTAACGCTTTGCAACAAATGTTCGAGCGAGGTGTGTGATGTCGATGGAAGTATGGTTGGGCTTCTTTGCCGCCTGTTGGGTGATCAGCCTTTCACCCGGTGCCGGGGCGATTGCCTCGATGTCCAGCGGCCTGCAATACGGCTTCTGGCGCGGCTACTGGAACGCCTTGGGCCTGCAACTGGGCCTGATTGTGCAAATCGCCATCATTGCCGCCGGCGTGGGCGCCGTATTGGCAGCCTCGGCGACGGCCTTCCAGTTCATCAAATGGTTTGGTGTCGCCTACCTCGTCTATCTGGCCTACAAGCAATGGCGCGCCCTGCCGATGGACATGTCCGATGAGTCCGGCGTACGCCCGATCGGCAAGCCGCTGAGCCTGGTGTTCCGCGGGTTCCTGGTCAACGTCAGCAACCCCAAGGCGCTGGTGTTCATGCTGGCGGTGCTGCCGCAGTTCATCAACCCACATGCACCGTTGCTGCCGCAGTATGTGGCGATCACTGTGACCATGATCACCGTGGACATGCTGGTGATGGCGGGGTACACCGGGTTGGCTTCCCGGGTGTTGCGCTTGCTGCGTACGCCCAAGCAGCAAAAGCGCCTGAACCGGACTTTTGCCGGGCTGTTCATCGGTGCGGCTACCTTCCTGGCGACCCTGCGCCGCGCGCCGCTCTGATGTACCGCTGGGGCCCGGCCGGGCCCCAGCTCTATTTCTGCTTGTCTACCAGCCCCGTCAGCAAGTCCACCGGCATAGGGAAGACAATGGTCGAAGTCCTGTCTCCCGCAATCGCCCCCAGCGTCTGCATATAGCGCAACTGCATCGCCCCCGGTTCCTTGCCCAGCATTTGCGCCGCCTGCATGAGTTTCTCTGACGCCTGCAATTCCCCCTCGGCATGGATCACCTTGGCCCGCCGCTCGCGTTCGGCCTCGGCCTGCCGAGCGATGGCGCGTACCATCGATTCGTTGAGGTCGACATGCTTGATCTCGACGTTGGCCACCTTGATGCCCCAGGCATCGGTTTGCGCGTCCAGCACCTGGCGAATATCCGCATTCAGTTGCTCCCGTTCGGCCAGCAACTCATCCAGTTCGTGCTTGCCCAGCACCGCACGCAGCGTGGTCTGGGCCAACTGGCTGGTCGCTACCAGAAAGTCCTCGACCTGGATGATCGCCTTTTGCGGGTCGAGCACGCGGAAGTAGAGCACCGCGTTGACTTTGACCGAAACGTTGTCGCGAGTGATGACATCTTGTGGCGGTACATCCAGCACCACCGTGCGCAGGTCGACCCGCACCATTTGCTGGATCACCGGGATCAACAGGATCAGCCCTGGCCCCTTCACCTGCCAGAAGCGCCCCAACTGGAACACCACGCCGCGCTCGTATTCGCGCAGGATGCGAAACGCCGACAGCACCAGCAGCCCCAGTACGATCAGCACCGCACCGATACCCACTTGCATGAACATGGTCAGTCTCCTTGCGTCGCAGGCGCGGCGGCGCTCACGTCCAGCATCACGCCATGGCGCGCGGTCACCCGCACGCGCTGGCCGGCTTGCAGTGGCGTCGGACACTGCACTTGCCATTGCTCACCCTGGGCCAGTACGACGCCACGCAGCGGGTCGGCTGCCATCACCTGGGTGACGGTAACCAGGCTGCCGACCAGGCCGGCGTCACCGCTGACCAGCGCCCGCTGGCGTGCCTTGAGGGCCATGGCCAGCACGCCGCCGATGAGCAGGGCCGAAAGCACTGCCAAGGTACCGATCAAGACCAGCGGGATGCCAAAGCCCGGGGCATCGGTGTCGATCAGGATCAGCGCGCCGAACACAAAGGCAACGATGCCGCCAAAGCCGACCACGCCGAAACTGGGCAGGAAGGCTTCGGCGATCATGAAGGCGATGCCGAGCAGGATCAGCGCCACCCCGGCGAAGCTCACGGGTAATAGTTGCAGGGCGTAAAGCGCCAACAGCAGGCAGATGCCACCGACCACACCCCCTACCGTAGAGCCGGGGATCATGAATTCGAACAGCAGGCCGTACACGCCGATCATGATCAGGATCAGCGCCACGCTGGGGTTGGTGATCACCGCCAGTAGCCGTGTGCGCCAGTCCGGCAGGTGCTCCACCAGGGTGGCGCCGGCGGTCTGCAACTGGCGTGGCTGGCCGGCGACCTCCAACGTTTTGCCATCGAGCTTGCGCAGCAGGGTGGGCAGGTCATCGGCTATCTGGTCGATCACATTCAGCCGCAAGGCCTCGCTGGCGGGCAGGCTGACGGCCTCGCGCACGGCCTTCTCGGCCCAATCGGCATTGCGCCCGCGCAGTTGTGCCAGGCCGCGGATGTAGGCAGCGGCGTCGTTGACCTGCTTATGTGTCAGGGTTTCATCATTGCTGCCCTTGGCCTTGTCGTCTTTGGGTGCACCTGGGAGGCCGCCGATCTGCACGGGCGTGGCGGCGCCCAGGTTGGTGCCGGGGGCCATCGCGGCGACATGGCTGGCGTAAAGAATATAGGTGCCGGCGCTGGCCGCGCGGGCACCGCTGGGGGCAACGTAGGTGGCAACCGGCACGGGGCTGGCGAGAATCGCTTTGATCATCTGACGCATGGCGCCGTCCAGGCCACCGGGGGTGTCCATGCGGAGCACCACCAGTTGTGCGCCCTGTGCCTGGGCCTGGTCGAGGCTGCGTACCAGGTAGTCGGCGCTGGCTGGCCCGATCGCATCATCGATGTCGAGTACCCACACCGCAGCGGGCGCTGCCTGGCCACCTGACGTCATGCCAAGCAGCAACAGCACCAACAGCCAGCGCCAGCAGCGGGCGATCACCTGTCGTCACCTCGTTTGCCCTTCCTTCACAAGTTTAGCCCTGGCTGGCGCTACCCGGCCTAAAATTGAAGATTGGGGGGCGAAACCGGAGGTGCATCATGCGTATGGCAAAAACCCTGCAGGCCCGCCTGGACAAGGCCAACTGCGACTACGACATCATTCCCCATCCACATTCGGCCACCAGCCTGGAGTCGGCACGCACGGCCGGCGTACCCGCCGAGCGGGTCGCCAAGTCAGTGATGCTCGATGACCGTCATGGCAACTACATCATGGCCGTGCTACCCGCCAACCGGCACTTGGACATGAGCAAGGTACGCATGTCAGGGGCTTGGCAGCTGACCCGCGAAAGCGGCCTGCCAAGCCTGTTCAATGACTGCGAACGCGGTGCCGTGCCGGCCCTTGGCGATGCCTATCAAATAAAGATGCTGCTTGATCCGAGTCTTACCCGCCAGGGCGATGTCTATCTGGAGGCAGGTGATCATGATCATCTGATTCATATGAGCATGGAGCAGTACATGAAGCTGGTACCGCACGCCGAAGTGCGAGAGCTGTGCTGATGTTTTCACACCAATGCCAGACGGGCGTCGTGGACGGCCTGCCTGGCGCTCAGGAGGAACCATGGAAGCGCCGATCCATCCCTTTGCCGACCTGTTCAAACAGTTGGGCTTGCCCGACGATCCCAAGAGTATCGATCAGTTCATCACCAGCCATTCGCCGTTGAAGAACGAGATAAAGCTGGTGGATGCACCGTTCTGGAGCGACTCCCAGCGTGCTTTTCTCAAGGAAAGCATCATTGAAGATTCCGATTGGGCCGTGCCCTTCGATCAACTCAACGAAGCGTTGCGCCGCCCCCGAAAATAAAGCGCCGAGCGGCACCTGACGAGTCATTGGCCGTTGCTATGCTCAGGAAAACAATAAGGGGATGGCGCGATGAAAGATCCCTATGCACCAGGTTTCTGGTGTTCCGTGACGATCCTGGGCACCCTGACGGCCAGTTACTTTTACGGCATCAGGCAGGCGCAACAGATGAACCAGGCGGTGCATTTTCTGTATGCGGCTGCCGCTGTCACCGTGGCGGTTGTACTGGTGGTGCTGACCTGGATTGCCTGGCAGCAGTTGCACCTGAACAAGCGCGAAGTGATTCAGGGACGAACGTTGCTGACCATCTGGAACACCAAGGTGGCGCTGCGCCGCGTCGAGACCGTATTCGACCGCTACTTCTGGGGCAGCTACTGGCATTCGGGGCGCACGTTCGAAGAGGTCATGGGTGAGCTCAAGGGCACGCCGCTGGAGCAGAGCCTGGAGGCCCTGAAGCGCCAGTGTCGTGTACTCGACCGAGAAATCCATGACCACCATCATCATTGGCTGGCCAATGCCCGCGACCTGTCCAGCGTGGCGCAGGCCATGGCCCGTGACCGCTACCAGCTGGACCTGGGCGAGCCCACCTGCAGTGGCCATGGCAATACTGCAGTGCTCAACCGTGACCTGGAGGTGCTGGTGTACACCTGGTCGGCGCGCCTGCGCAGCTTTGACCATCAGCTGGACGAGCTGGAGCGCACCTACCATTGAGAGGTTTCATTCGCCGCGGATGTACTGCTCAAGCTGCTTGATGAGGCTGGCTTGCTCAGTGATGGTTTCCTTGACCAGGTCACCGATCGACAGCAGGCCGAGCAGCTTGCCGTTGTCGACCACCGGCAGGTGACGCAGGTGGCGATCGGTCATCAGGTTCATGCAGAAATCCAGCTTCTGCTTGGGTTCCACGGTCACCACAGGCGCACTCATGATTTCGCGCACCGGGGTGGCGGCAGAAGAGCGCCCCTTGAGTACCAGCTTGCGTGCATAGTCCCGTTCACTGACGATACCCACCACCTGGGTGCCTTCTACCACAGGCAACGCACCGACGTTTTTCTCCGCCAGCATTTTCAGGGCGTCGAGCACCGAGTCATCCGGGCCGATAGTGTAAACGGTCTGGTGCTGGGACTTGGTCTTGAGGATTTGTTCGACGGTCTTCATACGGGCCTCTGCGGGTGAAAAAAGCGCTGTCTCGGAGTAACTAAAGCATCCGGTACGGCGCTCTGCACGGCAATGCAGGAAACGGCATGGAGTTGATTGAAAAACGTCATTGATCTGCGCTTGTAGCGCCCTCTCCGCGGCTTTAGCCGCGAGGGGGGCGCCACTGCCGATCAAAGCTTCGGCATCTGTCCGATCCGCGCCACCATTTCACTAACCACCTGCAAGTCCAGCATGAACTGCTCCACGGTCTTGAACTCGTTGTCGTTGTGCCCGGTGTATTTCACGTCTGGCATAGCCAGGCCGAACTGGACGCCGTTGGGCAGGTCGTGGACCGAGGTCGCACCAGCGGACGTGCCGAACGCGTGCTTCATGCCCAGGTTCTCGCTGGCCACCGCCAGCAGAGCCTTGACCCATTCGCCTTCGGGGTTGCGGTACATCGGCTCGTCCAGGCTGTAGTCGAAGGCTACGGAGATGTGGCTTTGCCGCGTCCATTGGCCCAGTTTGCCCGCCAGTTCATCCTTGATCGCGGCAATCGGCTTGCCTTTGGGAATACGCAGGTTCACCGCCAGCTTCAGGCCTTTGTCATCCACACCGACAAAGGTCGGCGAGGCGGTCAGCGGGCCCATGAACGGGTCCTTGAAGGCCACGCCAAGCTTGTTGCCCAGGTAGTCCAGGCCCCAGTTGTCGGCGGCGTAGCGAGCGGCGTCGGTGAAGTGGTTGTGCTTGAGCGGTACCTGGTTGCCCAGGCCGTTGATGAAGTCGAGCATGCGTGCCACCGGGTTGACTCCGGATTCCGGTTCCGAGGAGTGGGCGGAAACCCCGGTAACCGTGAGCAGCACATGCTTGCCGTCGGCCCTGGCATCGATGCTGAAATCACCGCCATGCTGTTTGACATATTTGCCGCCGGCTTGCTGCAAATGCTTGGCCAGCGCTGCCGGGTTGTCGGTGATGAGGGTAGCCACTGAAGTGGTCGGGATCTGGTTGGTGGCCAGGCCGCCGGTCAGGTTGATGATTTCAGCACCCTTGCCAGTGGCTGGCCGCTTGCTGAAGCTGGCCATGACCGTGCCGTAGCCTTTTTCAGCGATCACCACCGGGTAGCCACCATCCAGGGCCAGGTTGTAGTCGGGCGTGGGGTTGCGCTCGAAGTAGTAGGGAATGGCATCACCGCTGGTTTCTTCCGTGGTGTCGATCAGCAGCTTGAACTGCCGGGCCAGCGGCAGGTTTTCGTCCTTGGCCACTTTCAGTGCGTACATCGCTACGACAATGCCGTTCTTGTCGTCTTCGGTGCCGCGGCCGTACATGCGGTCGCCAACCAGGGTGACTTTGAACGGGTCCAGGCGCGTGCCGTCGGCCAGTTTCCAGTTGTCCGGGTTGACCGGCACCACGTCGGCGTGGGCATGGATGCCGATCACTTCCTTGCCGCTGCCCAGCGAAATCTCGTAAACCCGGTTGTCGATGTTGCGGAAGGCCAGGCCAAAGCTGTCGGCCAGTGCCTTGATCTTGTCGGCGACTTTGAGGAACTCAGGGTTTTCGTACTGGGGCGTGCCCTCGACATTGAAGGTGGGGATGGCCACCAGTTCCTTCAGGGTTTCAGTAGCAGCCTTGCCGTACTTGATTCGCGTGTACAGGCCGAGCAGGCGGTTGATCTCATCCTGTTGTTCGGCAGCCAGCTGTTTGCCGGCCAGGTAGGCGTCCAGGGTTGCTTCAATGTTGTTGGCCTTGGCCAGGTCACTGCCTTTGAGCTTGCCGAGGAACTGCTTGAAATCGCTTGGGTCGCTGCCGTCGAAGGCTTTGACGATGGCGGCGGATTGCTGCTGGGAGAGGTTGGCCTGGGCCGGCTGTGTGAACAGACCGATGCTGGCCAGCAGCAAAGTGGTGGCGGTAAGTTTTTTCAGGTGCATGGTTGCGCGCATTCCTTCGCCAATCATTGTTATGGGTGACCCGTTCGGAAAACGGGAAGACGCCCACGCTAACACCAATGACCAGTGGCACGGGAGTGCCAGAAATGCGACATGTCGCACAAACGAAAAAGCCCCGGGCGTAGGCCCAGGGCTTTTTGATATGGCGCACTCGGCGGGATTCGAACCCACGACCCCTGCCTTCGGAGGGCAGTACTCTATCCAGCTGAGCTACGAGTGCAACGCGCAGGCATCATACCCATCTGCGCCGTTGGAGTCCATCGCCTTGATCTGTAGCCTTTTTTACCCTTTTAGAGCAGATCCCCTGCGGGGGCTGCAAGTCAGAGTGCTATCAGCTCTGGCCGCAGCCCTTCTACCCGGCGAGCCGGCGCTGGCAGGTAGTCACCGTCGCCGGTGATCTGGTGTAGCACTTTTTCGCGCAGGCCGTGCAGGGCCACGCCGGTGCGCAAGCGCGGGTGCGGCAGGTCGATTTCCACCACCGACTTGATCCGCCCCGGACGCGGCTCCAGCACCACTACCCGGTCGGCCAGGTAAGTGGCTTCCTCCGCATCGTGGGTCACCAGCAGGATAGTGATGCCGGCCCGTTCGCGAATGGCCAGCAGCTCGTCCTGCAATTGTTGGCGGGTCAATGCATCCAGCGCGCCGAATGGCTCGTCGAGCAACAGGATACGCGGGCTGGCGACCAGGCCACGGGCGATCGCCACGCGCTGCGCCATGCCGCCGGACAACTGGTGCGGGTAGGCCGACTCAAAGCCGACCAGCCCCACCAGTTGTACGAATTCATGCACCCGCCGGGCGCGTTCGCCTTGGGTGAGCGGCTCGTTGACCAGGCCCAGGGCGATGTTCTGTTCCACGTTCAACCACGGAAACAGGCGGTGCTCCTGAAACACGATGCCGCGCTCGCCACCTATGCCGCCGACCGCATGGCCGTCGACCCGAATGCTGCCACTGTAGTCCGTATCCAGCCCCACCAGCAGGCGCAGCAGGGTGGACTTGCCACAGCCAGAGGCGCCCACGATGGCGATGAACTCGCCCTGATTGATCGACAGGTTGAAGTTGCGGATGGCCTCGAGCGGTTGGCCGTCGACGCAGAATACTTTGCCAACCTCCTCGAAACTTACCAAGGGTGGGGTGGCGTCGGGCTGGTTCGCCGCGTGCAGGTGCGAGGTGTTGAAGGCGTTCATGCGGTTCTCCAGCGCGTCGCGCGCGATTCAAGGCGTTGTCCAAGGGTGCCGAGCAGGGCGCCGACCAGGCCGATCAGCAGCATGGCGGCCATCACCTGGTCCATGCGGAACAGTTGCTGCGCGCCGATCATCAGGCTGGCGATCCCGCCGTCCGAGGGCATGAAGTATTCGGCGCCAATGGTGCCTAGCCAGGCGTAGATCAGCGATAGCCGCAGGCCGGCGAAGATCGCCGGTGCCGCGCCGGGCAGCACCAGCAGGCGCAAGCGCTGCCAAAGGTTCAGGCGCAGGGTGCGGGCCGCTTCGCCAAGTTGCGGCGAGAGGCTGGCAATGCCCCGTTGGGTGGCGATAAGCAGCGGGAAGAACGCCGCCATGCCGACAAACACCTGTTTGGCCCCTTCACCCAGCCCGAACCAGGCGGTGAGCAGCGGTACCCAGGCGAACAGGGCCACTTGGCGTACTGCTGTCAGGCTTGCGCCGAACAGGCGCTCGGCATGGCTGGACAACCCCAGCAGCAACCCGGCCAACAGGCCTGCACTGCCGCCCAGTAGCAGGCCGCTCAGGGTGCGCTGCAGGCTCAGCAGCAAGGCCTGCGGCAGTGATCCATCGGCCAGGCCGGTCAACAAGGTCCGCAGCACTTCAAGTGGCGAGGTCAGGATGTTGCTGTCGACCCAGCCAAAGCGGGTGCTGGCCTGCCACAATGCCAACAGCGCCAGCGGTAGCAGCAGGCTTTGCCAGCCGCTCGGTACGGGACCACGCTGCTGTTCCCCGGTGGCCGCTTGCGGCCAGTACAGCAGGCGCTTTTCCACTGCTGAAAAGCCATGCTCCAGCACCGCGCCGACCAGGCCGATCACCAGGATGCACAGCAGCACCAGGTCGAGCATGAACAGCTGCCGGCCCCACACCATCAGGTAACCGATACCTTCGCTGGAGGCCAGCAGCTCGACCGCCAGCAGCGAGGTCCAGCCGGTGGCCAAGGCCAGGCGTATGCCCGTAAGGAAGGCGGGCAGGGCGGCCGGCAGCAACAGGCGTAGAAAGAGCAGGTGACGCGGCAGGCGCAATGCTGCAGCAGCCTCACGCAGCTTGGGCTGGGCATCGCGCACCCCAACCAGCGTGTGCAAGGTGACGGGGACCACCACTGCTTTCACCAGTACCACCAGCTTGAGCAGCTCACCAATGCCGAAGAACAGCATGAACAACGGAATCCAGGCCAGCGTGGGAATCTGCGCCAGCGCCACGAAGGTCGGCAAAACCAAAGTCTGAGCCCGCCGCGAGCCTCCCAGCCACACCCCCAGCAGCAAACCGCTGCCGATGCCGACCGCCAGCCCCCAGAACAGTCGCTGTAGGCTTATCCACAGGTGCCCCCACAGCTCGCCGGAGCCGAACTCCAAAGCGCTCTGCCACACCAGCGCTGGCGCCGGCAGTATCTGCTCGCTCATCCAGTGCTGCCGACTGGCCAGCACCCAAAGCAGGGCAATGGCTACCGGCATCACCCAAGGCAACACCCACTGTGCAAAGGCTGCGCGGCCCCTGTGGGAGCGGCCTTGCGCCGCGAATGGGCCGCCCAGCGGCCCCCGAGGCCACCCCCGATCCCTATTAAGAACTCCATTCATCGGCCATTTCTCGCGACGTTTTTAGTTTATGCATTTAAGGAATTAAAAAATCTCAAAATAAACTTTCAAGAGATAAGATCATGCACTCACTGCATCCGGAAGCCCCTATCCATTGCGTTTTCCTCATATTTTCCATGCGTTTTCCGCAACCCTGGCTCGGGGCCGCATAGCACGTGATTTATGTCTTTCAGTTACTTAAAAATGAAGTTTTGATCTTTGTAGGTTCTAACCAGACCTGCCTAGCTTCTGGCCAAAGCGCCGGCCATCGCCGGTGGCAGCCTGCCAAGGAGCCTTGCCATGAACACCCCGTTGCGTCACTTGATAACCGCCCTTGGGCTGGCCTTCAGCCTCAGCGGCCATGCCGCTGAACCCGCCAAGCCGCAAAGTATCCGCATCGCCGTGCCCGACCTTAGCGCTGGCAGCAAGCCCAGCGCCGGTGGCGTGGTCGATGTGTTGCGTGACCAGCAACTGCTGGAGAAGGAATTCGCCAAGGATGGCATCCGCATCGACTGGCATTTCTTCAAGGGCGCCGGGCCTGTGGTGAACGAAGCGTTGGCCAATGGCCAGGCGGACTTCGCCTACCTGGGCGACCTGGCAGCGATCGTCGGCAAGGCCAACGGCCTCGACACCCGTGTGCTGTCTGCTGGCGTGCGCGGGGTAAAAAGCTACCTGGGTGTGGTGCCCGGCTCTGGCATCAATACCTTGCACGACCTCAAGGGCAAGCGCGTTGCGGTATTCCGCGGTACTGCCAACCAGCTGTCGTTCGCCAGCGCCCTTGCCAGCCAGGGCCTGAGCGAGCGCGAGCTGAAAGTGATCAACCTCGATTTCAATGCCGCCAACGCTGCGCTGGCGGCAAAGCAGGTCGACGCCACCTGGGGGCTGTCCAACCTGCTGTCGCTGCGAGAGCGTGGACTGGTCGAGTTGCCCGTCAATTCGCGTGACCTGCAGGGTGCCGGCAGTACCCAGGCAGTGCTGCTGGGCACTGGCGATTTCATACGTAAATACCCCGAGCTGGTGCAGCGCCTGGTCAATGCCCAAGAGCAGGCAAGCGCCTGGCTACGCGACGAGCACAACCGCGAGGCCTACATCGACCTGGTGGCCAGCAACGCCAATTGGCCGCGCAGCATCCTCAGCGATGACCTGGCCAAAGAAGACCTTGCCCACTACTTCGACCCGCGGCTGGACGCCGACTTTGTCAGCCAGTTGCAGCAGGGCGTCGACCTGGCAGCCAAGGAGCGCCTGATCCGCCGTGGCTTCCAGGTGGCCGACTGGATCGAACCGCGTTTCCTCGATACCGCGCTGAAACAGGAACAGGCCGTACAGGCCACCCGCTGAACCCGCAAGCAACCCGACCATCACCGCAAGGACCACAACCATGAGCAATGCCGCCCTGGCCACCGCGCCACAACCCCTCGAACTCGATATTCACCCGGTTGCCGGGCGTATCGGCGCCGAAATTCGCGGGGTACAGCTGTCCGCCGACCTCGACGCCGCCACCCTCGATGCCATCCAGGCTGCCCTGGTGAAACACAAGGTCATCTTCTTCCGTGGCCAGACGCACCTCGATGACCACAGCCAGGAAGCCTTCGCCAAGCTGCTCGGCGAGCCCGTGGCCCACCCCACCGTGCCGGTGGTGGACGGCACCAGCTACCTGTTGCAGCTCGACGGCGCCGAGGGCCAGCGGGCCAACTCCTGGCACACTGACGTGACGTTCGTCGACGCCTACCCCAAGGCCTCGATCCTGCGCAGCGTGGTGGCGCCTGCCTCCGGTGGCGACACCGTGTGGGCCAACACGGCTGCGGCTTATCAAGAGCTGCCTGAACCGCTGCGCGAGCTGGCCGATAAACTGTGGGCGGTGCACAGCAACGAGTACGACTACGCCAGCATCAAGCCTGACGTGGACCCCTCCAAGCTGGAGCGTTATCGCAAGGTGTTCACCTCCACGGTGTACGAGACCGAGCACCCGGTGGTGCGAGTGCACCCGATCAGTGGCGAGCGGGTACTGCAACTGGGGCACTTCGTTAAGCGCATCAAGGGTTATTCGTTGGCGGATTCGCAGCACCTGTTCGCGGTGTTGCAAGGGCATGTGACGCGCCTTGAGAACACCGTGCGCTGGCGCTGGCAGGCGGGGGACGTAGCGATCTGGGATAACCGGGCAACGCAGCATTATGCGGTGGATGATTATGGGACTCAGCCGCGCGTGGTGCGGCGGGTGACCTTGGCCGGGGAGGTGCCGGTGGGTGTGGATGGCCAGTTGAGCCGGACAACTCGCAAGGGCTGAGAGGTTCAGATGACCCTGTGGGAGCGGGTTCACCCGCGAATACGATGGTGAATTCACCGACGCATTCGCCGGTGAACCCGATCTCACAGGCGGGGTACCCGCCTGTTACATCTCGGTATCACAGGCAATCAACTGCCTGACCAGCGCCTGCGCCAACGGCGACAAGCCATACCCCACCCGGCTTACCACGCCATAGCGGGTATGGCACGCCTCTTCCTGCTCTGGCGTCAGGTCCGCCAGCTTCAACTGCACCAGCCCGCCCTCGCGTTGATACGGCTGCAAATTGGCATTGCAGGCAATGCCGATGGTGTCCGAATGCAGTACCACATTCAGCAACGCGTACCCGTGCTCGCACTCCACTGCAGGCAAGAAGTCCTGCCGCCCGCTGAGGTCGCTGAGGATCTTGCGGATGTTCGGCGGGCGGAAGGTGGTGGCCATCGGGTAATCGAACAGGTCGCGCGCCTGCACGGTCTCCTGCTGGGTCAGAGGGTGCCCGGCGCGGCAGCAGAAATGCCAGCGCTGTGGCGTCAGCTTGTGCACTTGGTAATCCGGGTCGGATTCGAACTGGCGTGTGTCGGCGACGAAGAACTCGATCTCCTCGGCCACCAGCTTACGGTTCAATGCTTGCCAGTTGTCCACCTGGAAGCAGGTTCGCGCCGCTGGGTACTCGGCAACGAAGCGCGCTACCGCCCGCGGCACCAGACCACCGGCCGGCGCTGGGCCAGAACCGAAGCGCACCACGCCGGTGGTGGCACCGTTGAACTGGTGAATTTCGTTTACCAGCTTGTGTGCCCCATGCACTAGCCGCCGCGAGTGCTCCAGCACCAGAAGACCCTGGCGGGTGGGTGCCAGCTCCTTGCTGGCGCGGTCGACCAGGCGGCAGCCGACGTTGTGTTCCAGGGTCTGAATGCTACGGCTGAAGGCCGATTGCGACAGATTCACCGCCGCCGCTGCCGCGACGAAGCTGCGGTGTTCGACAAGGGCGATGTAGTGGCGCAGCTGACGCAGATCGATATGCATTTTCTACATTGAAACCTTCGGTGAAATGCAATTGCTGACAAGGGTGAGTCCCCTTATAAAGGGACTTACTTATTCCACAAAATATGAAATACAAATATTTATATCTCTTAAAAGAATATAAGCCCGACTGACCGCGATTCGGTTCCGCCAACGGAAATGCTCGCCCAGGGCCCATGCCTCAAGGAGCATTTGCATGTCCGGACTTTCCCGTTGGCCTGCGCGCGCGTCGCGTTTCACCCTGCAACCCTTGGCCGCTGGCGTACTGCTGGCGGCATCCTCTGGCAGCTTCGCTGAAGACGCGGTCATTGCCGCCAGCCCGACGGTGGAGCAGGAAGCCAAGCTAGGCACCGTCACGGTCAACGCCCGCCGCCGCGAAGAAACCGCGCAGAGCGTGCCCACGCCGATCAGCGTGCTCGACAGCGAAACCCTGGAAACCCAGCACATCTACCGCGTGCAGGATTTGCAACAGCTGGTGCCCAGCACCAACGTCGCCTACGTGCATGCCCGCCAGTCGAGCATCTCGATTCGTGGCCTGGGTAACAACCCGGCCAGCGATGGCTTGGAGGGCAGCGTTGGCATCTATCTCGACAACGTCTACCTCGGTCGCCCCGGCATGGCGGTATTCGACCTGCTGGATGTGGAGCAGCTGGAAGTACTGCGCGGCCCGCAGGGCACGCTGTTCGGCAAGAACACGACTGCCGGCGTGCTCAACATCACCACGCGCAAGCCGACTTTCCACCGCGAAGGCAGCATTCAGCAGTCGATCGGGGAGGACGGCTATCTGCAAACCCAGGGCAGTTTCTCGGGGCCGATCAGCGATACCCTGGCCGGGCGCATCAGTGCCTACCGCACCGAAGACGATGGCTACGTCAAGAACATCCACAACGGTGACGATCTCAACGGCGGCAAGCGCCAAGGCTTTCGCACCCAGCTGCTGTTCAAACCCAGCGAAACCTTCAACCTGCGCTGGATAGGCGAATACAACGAAGAAGACTCCAACAACGGCATCCTCAGCCTGTACAGCACCGGCCCCACCATCAATGGCGTGAACCGCTACGAAAGCCTGGCTGCCCAGGCGGGCGCAACGCTGGTGTCGGGCAAGGACCGGAAGGTCAATTTCGACGCTGACCAGCAGGTGACGGTTTTCCAGGGCGGCACTTCGGTGGAGGCCAACTGGACCCTGCCCAACGACTTCACCCTGACGTCGATCACTGCCTACCGCTGGTGGGACTTCACCCCGCGCAACGACGATGGTCTGAACGTGCCAGTGTTCTATAGCGCCGGGGTTTCGGTACGTGACAAGCAGTACTCGCAAGAAATCCGCCTGGCTTCACCTACGGGTGGCGCCTTCGACTACGTGCTGGGTGCCTATTACTTCAAGCAGGATCTGGACAATAAATCCTTTACTTACTATGGGCCGCAGGCGGATGTCTGGAACCTCACACCAGCCGGGGCACTGAACAACGTCAACACCATTGGCGATGGGCACATCGATACCGACAGTTATGCGCTGTTCGCCCAAGGCACCTGGCATGTCACCGACCGCCTGGATTTTACCGCCGGCATCCGGGGCACCTATGAAGAAAAGAGCGCCTGGGTGACCCGCGATGCACCGGAGGGCGGCGCCGCTGTCACCGGGGCTGCTGCCACCGCGCGCCAGGCTCGCATAGGGGCCTACGATTCGGGCGACCTCAACCAGTACAGCTTCAGCCCCTCCGGCCTGTTGGGCCTGAGCTACCGCTTCAACGAACAGCTGCTGGGCTACGCCACCCTGACCCATGGTGAGAAGTCTGGTGGCATCAACCTCACGGTTGGCGCTGCGCCCCGGCTGGGCACCGATTCGCTGCTGGTCGGCACCGAGCGGGTCAACAATGCCGAGCTGGGTCTGAAAAGCACCCTGTTCGACGGCCGCCTGCAGCTCAACAGCAACCTGTTCTGGGCCGAAGTGCACGGCTACCAGGCCAACGTTTATGACCAGATCAACCGCGTGCAGTACCTGGCCAACGCCGGCCGCGTGCGCTCGCGTGGCCTGGAGTTCGAGGCCACGGCGCTGCCGGTCCGCGGCCTCACGGTCAACTTCAACGGCTCGTGGAACGACGTGCGCTACACCGAATACAAGGACGCACCATGCCCGCCCGAAGTGAGCCTGGCCAACGCCACCGCCACCTGCGACCTGTCCGGGCACCAGGTGGTTGGCGCCTCCAAGTACATCGCCAACCTGAACACGCAGTACAAGTGGCAGGCCAGCGAGCATGTCGAGCCCTACGTCACCGCCAGCTACGCCTTCCGTTCAAAGGCAGTGGGCACCATCGACGATTCCGATTTCGGCCAGATCCCCAGCTACGCGCTGGTCAACCTTTCCGCTGGTGTGCGCCTGGACCAGGGCGACGGCGTGGTCGACCTGTCGCTGTGGGTGAAAAACGCCGGCGATAAGACCTACTTCACCAGCCTGTGGAACTCCGCCAACGGTGGCTATGCCGGCGTGCTAGGCACGCCGCGTACGTTCGGTGCCACTGCCCGTTACGACTTCTGAGCACAAGGAGCTTTGCCATGAATGCCAAGACTGAAACCCCTGTACTGCCTGAAGGCGCGTGCCTGACCGCCAAGGTCCCCGAGCGTGGCGAGGCGCTGCTCGGTGATGTGGTGGTCAACCCGTATCGCCTGGCGCCGCTGACCGCGATCATTCGCGACGGAGGGCGTAGCCTGAGTAACGCGCACGTGCGCGTGCTGGGCCGCGGCGAACGCGGTGTAGACATTGCCTACGAAGTCTCCGACCGTTCGCTGTGGACCTACGGCGGTATCCCTGTATTCGGCCTGTACCCGGACCACGTGAACCAGGTGGAGGTGACCTACAAGCTGGACGGCGAGCGTGTTCGCGAGCAGTACCAGATCTACGCTCCGGCCGTCCGCCTGCCGGTGGTGGCCAGGCAGACTGCCGCGCTACCGGAGGTCGAGCCGATCAAGGTCGCGGCAGGGTTCGAAAAACGCCTGTACCTGTTCAACCACTTGCAAGGTGACATTCCTGGTGGCCGCGCCTTTAAATGGAACGCATTGGGCGGCGCAGCAGAATGGGACCAGGTGGGCAACAACTGGATTGCCGACAGCAATGGCGATGTGCGCTGGTACCTGGATATTGAACAGATCCACGACTCTAACCGCCGTGACAGTTTGGGCGGCACCATGGGCTTCCAGCAGACCCGCGATGGCAAGCTGATCTGGGGGCAGGGCCAGACCTACTCCAAGTACGATCTGCTGGGCCGACGCATCTGGCAGCGCAGCCTGCCTGACAAATTTGCCGATTTCTCCCACGAAATCCGCGAGACCACCAATGGCACTTACCTGTTACGGGTTGGCACCAGCGACTACCGCCGTCCCGATGGCAAACGCGTGCGTTCGATCCGTGACCACATCATCGAGGTCAACGAGGCCGGGGATGTGCTGGACTTCTGGGACCTGAACCAGATTCTCGACCCGTACCGCGGCGACCTGCTGGAGACCCTGGGCAAGGCGGCCATCCAGTTGCCGCCGGGTGTGCAGAAGCAGGACGAGCGGCTGGCCAACGAGCTGGCCGAGGGTGACTTGCCCTTTGGCGATACCCCGGGTGTGGGTACCGGGCGCAACTGGGCCCACGTCAATGCCATCGATTACGATGCCGATGACGACAGCATCATCGTTTCAGCACGGCATCAGGGCGTGGTGAAGATAGGGCGTGACAAGCAGGTGAAATGGATTCTTGCCTCGCCTCAAGGCTGGCCTGAGCGCTTGCGCGACAAGGTGCTGACGCCGGTCGCGAGCGAAAACTTCGATTGGTCGTGGACCCAGCACACTGCTTGGCTCACCGGCAAAGGCACGCTGACTGTGTTCGATAACGGCTGGGGGCGCGACTTTGCGCCAACCAAGCTTGCCGGCAACTATAGCCGGGCGGTGGAGTACCGCATCGACGAGGGCAAGGGTACGGTCGAGCAGGTGTGGGAGTACGGCAAGGAGCGTGGCGACGAGTGGTACAGCCCGGTGACCTCGGTGGTGGCCTACCGGCCAGAGACCGACACCCAGTTCATCTACTCGGCTTCGGTGAACTTCCTCACCCCTGAGAAACTGACCACCACCGTGCTCAACGAGGTGCGGCGCGGAACGCAGGAGGTGCTGGTGGAGCTGAAGGTGCATAGCCGGCAGCCTGGCAGTGTTGGCTACCGGGCTCTGGTGATCGACCTGGCCAAGGCATTCTGATCCACCCCCTTCGGGAGGGCCGTCGGTCCTCCCTTCACATTTCTTTCTGTTCATTCGTCTAACCTGTAACGGCCCTTTCGCGGGCATGCCCGCGAAGAGGCCGTTTGCCACTACCGAAATGATGAAATTTCCGCCCGGCTGTTCAACCATTCGTTCTTTTTTTCGAACAGCCTATTGTCCAACACCCCAGCAGCCGCTTAGCATTCGTTTGAGATTTCAAACGCTCGATGCCCTGCCTTGGGCGCTTTTCAACAATCAACAATTCGGGAAGCCGACATGCAGCTCAAAGACGCTCAGTTGTTCCGCCAGCAAGCCTATATCAATGGTGAGTGGCTGGATGCGGACAATGGCCAGACCATCAAGGTGACCAACCCGGCCACCGGTGAAGTCATCGGTACCGTGCCGAAGATGGGCACCGCGGAAACCCGCCGCGCCATCGAAGCTGCCGACAAGGCCCTGCCGGCCTGGCGTGCCCTGACCGCCAAAGAGCGTTCGACCAAGCTGCGTCGCTGGTTCGAACTGATGATCGAGAACCAGGACGACCTGGCTCGCCTGATGACCACCGAACAAGGTAAGCCACTGGCCGAAGCCAAGGGCGAAATCGCCTACGCCGCCTCGTTCATCGAGTGGTTCGCCGAAGAAGCCAAGCGCGTCTACGGTGACACCATTCCTGGCCACCAGCCAGACAAGCGCCTGATCGTCATCAAGCAGCCAATCGGCGTTACCGCGGCCATCACCCCGTGGAACTTCCCAGCCGCCATGATCACCCGTAAAGCTGGCCCGGCCCTGGCCGCTGGCTGCACCATGGTGCTCAAGCCTGCTTCGCAGACCCCGTACTCCGCCCTGGCCCTGGTCGAGCTGGCCCACCGCGCCGGTATCCCGGCTGGCGTGCTGAGCGTGGTCACCGGCAGCGCTGGCGAAGTTGGCGGCGAACTGACCGGTAACTCCCTGGTACGCAAGCTGTCCTTCACCGGTTCGACCGAAATCGGTCGCCAGCTGATGGAAGAATGCGCCAAGGACATCAAGAAGGTTTCCCTGGAGCTGGGTGGCAACGCCCCGTTCATCGTGTTCGACGACGCCGACCTGGACAAGGCGGTCGAGGGCGCGATCATCTCCAAGTACCGCAACAACGGCCAGACCTGCGTCTGCGCCAACCGTATCTACGTGCAGGACGGCGTCTACGATGCGTTCGCCCAGAAGCTGGCCGCTGCGGTTGCCAAGCTGAAGATCGGTAACGGTCTGGAAGACGGCACCACTACTGGCCCGCTGATCGATGGCAAGGCTGTCGCCAAGGTCCAGGAGCACATTGAAGACGCCGTTTCCAAAGGCGCCAAAGTGCTGTCCGGTGGCAAGCTCATCGAAGGCAACTTCTTCGAACCGACCATCCTGGTCGACGTACCGAAGACTGCTGCCGTCGCCAAGGAAGAGACCTTCGGCCCACTGGCGCCGCTGTTCCGCTTCAAGGACGAAGCCGAAGTCATCGCCATGTCCAACGACACCGAGTTCGGCCTGGCTTCGTACTTCTACGCCCGCGACATGAGCCGTGTGTTCCGTGTTGCCGAAGCCCTGGAATACGGCATGGTGGGTATCAACACCGGCCTGATCTCCAACGAAGTGGCGCCGTTCGGTGGCATCAAGGCTTCGGGCCTGGGCCGCGAAGGTTCCAAGTACGGTATCGAGGACTACCTCGAAATCAAATACCTGTGCATCAGCGTCTGATAGCTGGGTAAAGGTTTTACCTCTGCCAGCGGGGCGCGAGAGCGACGCCTCGCTGGCCTTTTTTACATCGCAGTACCTGGTGGCCAGGGCGTTCACGGCAGTCGATCAACGAATACTGTTCGCGAGCACTCCCAGCCACCCCCGAATAAAAGCGCCATATTCAACCGGCGCAATGAGGGCATTATGAGCAAGACCAACGAATCCTTGATGCAACGTCGTGTAGCTGCCGTCCCACGTGGCGTCGGCCAGATCCACCCGATCTTCGTCGACACCGCGAAGAACTCGACCGTGATCGACGTTGAAGGCCGCGAACTGATCGACTTCGCCGGCGGCATCGCAGTACTGAACACCGGCCACCTGCACCCGAAAGTGGTTGCAGCGGTGCAAGAGCAGCTGACCAAGGTCAGCCACACCTGCTTCCAGGTGCTGGCCTACGAACCCTACGTAGAGCTGTGCGAAAAGATCAACAAGCTGGTACCAGGCGACTTCGACAAGAAGACCCTGCTGGTCACCACCGGCTCCGAAGCCGTTGAGAACGCCGTCAAGATCGCCCGTGCCGCCACTGGCCGCGCCGGCGTCATCGCCTTCACCGGCGGCTACCACGGCCGTACCATGATGACCCTGGGCCTGACCGGCAAGGTCGTGCCGTACTCCGCTGGCATGGGCCTGATGCCAGGCGGCATTTTCCGCGCCCTGTTCCCGAGCGAACTGCACGGTATCAGCGTTGACGACGCCATTGCCTCGGTCGAGCGTATCTTCAAGAACGACGCCGAGCCGCGTGACATCGCCGCGATCATCCTCGAGCCTGTACAAGGCGAAGGCGGCTTCCTGCCAGCGCCAAAAGAGCTGATGAAGCGCCTGCGCGCCCTGTGCGACCAGCACGGCATCCTGCTGATCGCCGACGAAGTACAGACTGGCGCTGGCCGTACTGGCACTTTCTTCGCCATGGAACAGATGGGCGTTGCGCCTGACCTGACCACCTTCGCCAAATCCATCGCTGGCGGCTTCCCGCTGGCGGGTGTGTGCGGCAAGGCCGAGTACATGGACGCCATCGCTCCAGGCGGCCTGGGTGGTACCTACGCCGGCTCGCCGATCGCTTGCGCCGCGGCCCTGGCCGTGATCGAAGTGTTCGAAGAAGAAAAACTGCTGGACCGCAGCAAGGCTGTGGGTGAGCGCCTGACCGCCGGCCTGCGTGAAATCCAGAAGAAGCACCCGATCATCGGCGACGTCCGTGGTCTGGGCTCGATGATTGCCGTCGAAGTGTTCGAGAAGGGCACTCACACCCCTAACGCTGCTGCTGTTGGCCAGGTTGTGGCCAAGGCACGTGAGAAGGGTCTGATCCTGCTGTCTTGCGGCACCTACGGCAACGTCCTGCGAATCCTGGTTCCGCTGACCGCCGAAGACGCGCTGCTGGACAAAGGCCTGGCTATCATCGAAGAGTGCTTCGCTGAAATCGCTTGATGTGACACGCTTCAGAAAAAACCCGCTTCGGCGGGTTTTTTTTGTGCCATGAAAAGCCATGTGGCGCTATGGTTGTGGAAGGACTTGCTCAGGAAGCTGCGAAGGACTGCGTGTCAGGGATTTTCAGGAGTTGGCGATGAACGCTGCAGACCCCACCCCACCAAGCGTATTGATTGTCGAAGGCGACCCTTGGGTACGTGACATGCTCAGCGAAATGCTGCTCAGCGTGCGCTGTGACGCCCGCTTGCAGGTGTGTGCAGACGGCTCGCAGGCGCTCAGCGCGCTGGCTGGCAAACCCGACCTGATCATCGCCGCGCGTGAGCTGGCCGGTGTCGACGGCCTCGACCTGTTGCGCAAGGTGCGCGCCAAGGGGCTGGCGCTGCCGTTCATCCTCATGAGCAACCGCAGCGACAGCGCCAGCGTGCGCGAAGCGTTGCCGCTGCACCCCACGGCTTACCTGAGCAAGCCGCTGAATCTGGATACCCTGCGCAAGCGCCTGGAAGAGCTGCTGGTGGCCGTTGGCGAAGAAATCGCCTGCCCGGTGCCGGCCTTGCAGGCGGGTGCCAACCTGCCCACCTATCTGGAACAGCGGCGGGCGAATGCCGATGGCGGGCCGCTGCTGGCTGATGTGCAATTGGCGATCAAGCGCGCGCTCAATCCCCAGGGCCTGAACCTCAAGGTGCTGGAAGAGGAGGTGCGTAACGACCCGCAGGTTACCGCCGTGTTGATCGCGGCCGCCAACAGTGCCGCGCTGCACCGTGAAGCGCCAGTGCAAACGTTGCTGCAGGCCTTGAACAAGCTTGGCAGTACCCAGAGCATGAACCTGATTCTGGGCATGACCCTCAAGCGCAGCGCGCGGCTCAGCGACCCGTTGCTGGCGCAGCACGCCGCCCGGTACTGGGACCTTTCACTGCATACCGCCGAATATGGTCGGACCTTGGCGCGCATGCTCGAGCTGGACGAAGGCCGCTGCTATTGCGCGGGGTTGCTGCATTGCCTGGGCGACCTGGCGGTGCTGCGCTGCCTGCAAGAGTGGCGGTTGGCCGGGGGCGAGCTGGACGAACGCAACGTGCAGCAATCGCTGGATGAGTTCGGGGCGGCGTTCGGCTCGGCGCTACGTACACGTTGGCGTCTGCCGCTGGCCTTGCGCGAATTGATCGCGGCGATCTACCAGTTGGGTGGCGGCGTGTATTCGAGGGAGATTCTGGCCATGAACCTGGCGGGGCAGTTATCGCGACTGCCGGCCGAGCAGGGGCTGGAGAAAGTGGCCAGTGGCAAGACCGCGCGCTTGCTGAAGCTGGGCCTGCCGGAGCTGAAACGGCTGCGCAAGGTGGATAACCCTGAGGTGAAGCCCCAGGAAGAGCCGCCTGTGGCGGAGGCTGAAGCGCCCAGCTGAGATTTTGGGGCCGCTCTGCGGCCCTTCGCGGGCTTGCCCGCTCCCACAGGGGGCAGCGTATTCTTGCCGAACCTGGGGGATGGGTCAGCTGCGGACGATCTGGTTCTTGCCTTGCCGCTTGGCCTGGTACATCGCGGCATCGGCCCGGGCGTACAGGCTGTCCAGGGTCACATCTTCCTCGGTCAGCCCGGTCAGCCCTTGGCTCACCGTCACGCCGTAAGTCTGTTCGCCATGGCTGAAGCTCAAACGCTGGATCTGCCGCTGCAGGCGCTCGGCAATTTGCTCTGCTACCTGCGCATCGCAACCCGGGAATACCGCCGCAAACTCCTCGCCCCCAATGCGCCCGAACAGGTCGCCACGGCGTAGCACAGCCTTGCCGCTGTCGGCGATGTGCTGCAGCACCTGGTCGCCTTCCTGGTGGCCGTAGCTGTCGTTGATGCACTTGAAGTCGTCAATGTCCAGCAACAGGAAGGCCAGTGGCGTACCGTCTTCGCGGGCGCTGTCGAACGCTTGCTGGGCACATTCGAAGAAGTGCCTGCGGTTGCTGCTCTGGGTCAGCACATCGGTGGTGGCCAGGCGTTGCAGTTCGCCTTCCAGCTGCTTCTTCTCGGTGATGTCCTCGGCGATGCCGACAATGATCACCCGGTCGCCGTCGCGCTGTTGGTTGATGTAGCACTTGTCGCTCAACCAGCGCAGCTGCCCGTCGGCATTGATGATGCGGTACTCGCGGTCTTCCACCGCGCCTTTGAGCAGCACCTGGGCCAGGCTGCGTTCGGCGAACTCCAGGTCGTCGGGGTAAATACTGTCGCGCCACTCGTTGTAGTCGGCCAGCACCAGGCTGGCAGGGCGGCCGAAGATGCGCTCGTAGGCAGGGCTGACGTACAGCACCTGGCGGGTTTCCCAATCGAAGGCCCAAAGCACTGCGTTGACGCTGTCGAGCAACGAGCTGAACAGCTGTTCACGCTCGCTCAGGCGGGCAACTTCGCCTTGGGCATGCAGTAACGCCAGTAAAGTCTGGGCAGCCTCGGGTGGTGGAATGCCGGGCAGTGTGGTTGGAATGTTCTTGGCCATGAGCACGAAGCGGGTCTCAACGTGAAAGCGTGCGGCCAGCATCCGGCCCGCCACGCGGGCGATGTGCCAAGTTTGAGTGAGCGGGAGGGGGGGAAGTTCCAAGCGGTACGCCCCGCTCTGGGGCGTACCGATCAACGGCGGTCAGGCGCCAGTCGGACGCAGGGAGTAGGTCTTGAGTTGTGCTGCGAAGTCACGCAAGGCATGGATACCGCTGGTTTCGGCCTCATGTACCCATTCCTTCATGGCGGCCAGCATGTCGTGACCATTGGCGCTGGTACGCGCCCAGATCTGCTGCAGCGCCAGGCGCTTCTCATAGATGGTCTTCAGCGCCTGGCTGTGCGCCAGCATCGACTCGATGCGCACATGATGGCGGTCTTCGAGCAGGCTGGTTTCACGCGAGAGCAGGCGTTTGGCGCGGCGGAAGTGATGGCTAACCGAGGCATCGACGCGAGCCAGTTCCTGCTTTACCAGGGGGCCAATCACCAGCTTGCGGTATTGGGCCATGATCTGGAAGCGGTTGTTGAGGATGGCCATGGCGGTGTCCATGTCCAGGCTGCCTTTGCCTGCGACCCGGTGGGCAATCGGCGCCACGCGCTGCACCTTGGCCAGGCGCAGCAGGCAGAACAGGCGGATCCACGCCCAGCCCATGTCGAATTCCCAACGCTTGACCGACAGCTTGGCCGAGTTGGGGTAGGTGTGGTGGTTGTTGTGCAGTTCTTCGCCACCGATGACGATGCCCCACGGCACCAGGTTGGTGGCGGCGTCACGGCATTCGAAATTGCGATAGCCGAGCGCGTGGCCCAGGCCGTTGACCACACCGGCGGCCCAGAACGGGATCCACATCATCTGCACCGCCCAGATGGTGATGCCGATGGTGCCGAACAACAGCAGGTCGATCACCGCCATCAACGCAATGCCGCCCAGCTTGTAGCGTGAGTAGAGGTTGCGCTCGATCCAGTCTTCAGGGCAGTTCTTGCCATAGATGCGCAGGGTTTCGGGGTTGCGTGCCTCTTCGCGGTACAGCTCGGCCCCTTTGCGCAACACCGTACCCAGGCCCTTGTGTACAGGGCTATGCGGGTCGTCGGGGGTTTCGCACTTGGCGTGGTGCTTGCGGTGGACCGCGGTCCACTCGCGGGTGTTCTGTGCCGTGGTAAGCCAAAGCCAGAAGCGGAAGAAATGCTTGAGCACACCGTTGAGCTCCAGCGCCCGGTGCGCGGAGTAGCGATGCAGGTAGACCGTGACGCTGACGATGGTCACGTGCGTCATCAGCAGGGTGATGCCGACCAGTTGCCAGGCCGACAAGTCGAGCAGGCCGTTGTACCACATAGGTGTAGAAACCCTCGTAATGCGGGGGAAAGGGGTGATTATCCCTTGGTAGGGAAATAAAACCAGTCAACTGTTCAGATAGGAGGTCACGGCATGTTTCAGCCTTTATAATGCCCCCTCCTTCTTGATGGGCTATCGCACCCGACATGTCTGTTTCTGTTCGCGACGCCTTGCGCATGGCTGCGCTGTATGTGGTGCTCTCGATCCTCTGGCTGGCGCTGGCCGAGGTGGTGCTGCACAGCATGACTGATGATCCCCTGGCACTGACCGTGGGGCGGCAGATCAACGTGGTGGTCTGGGTACTGCTCAGCGCCGTGCTGATCTATGTATCGCGGGTACGCCTGCTCAATTTCATTGGCCAAGGTGCCCGCCTTCGTTGTGAAGACCGCGAGCGCCTGCGCATGGCCGCCGCGGTATTCGACAGCACCCTGGAAGGTGTGCTGGTGACCGACCGCCAGGGCCTGATCGTGCACGTCAACCGCGCCTTCATGCGCATCACCGGTTACCAGCAGGACGAGGTCGTTGGCCAGCGCCCGAACAAGTTCAAATCGGGCCGCCATGGCTTGGCCTTCTACCAGCAGATCTTCGCCACACTGGCCGAGAAGGGCGAGTGGAGCGGCGAAATCTGGAACCGGCGTAAAAGCGGCGAAATCTACCCGCAATGGCAGACCATTTGCGCCATCCGCGATGATGAGGGTGAGCTGAGCCATTATGTGGCGGTGTTCAGTGATATCAGCGCGATCAAGCATTCGGAACAGGAACTGGCCTATCTGGCCCACCACGATCCGCTGACCGGCCTGCCCAATCGCCTGCTTTTCACCGACCGCGTCGAGCAGGCGGTGGCCGCCGCTCAGGCCAACAAGCGCGGGTGTGCCCTGCTGTTGCTGGACCTGGACCATTTCCAGAGCATCAACGACGGCCTGGGCCACACCATCGGTGACCAGCTGCTGAAACTGGTGGGCGAACGTCTGGGTGACGTGCTGGGTGCTGGCGTGACGTTGGCGCGCCTGGGCGGCGACGAGTTTGGCGTATTGGCCGAAAACTGCCAGCAGGTCGGCCAGGCTGGCAAGCTGGCGCAAAGCGTTATCGAGCGCATGCGCGAGCCGTTCCTGTTCGATGACCATCGCCTGTTCATCAGTGTCAGCGCCGGTATCAGCCTGTTCCCCAGCGATGCTTTGAGTGCCGAGCAATTGCTGCGCAATGCCGATTCGGCCTTGTACAAGGCCAAGAGCAATGGCCGCGCGTGTTATGCGTTGTACACCGAAGAGCTGACCGCCCACGCCCAGCACCGGGTGGAGACGGCCGGCGAGCTGCGCCGGGCGCTTGAGCACGATGAACTGCGGGTGTTCTACCAGCCAGTGCACGACCTGGCGACCGGCAGCAAGGTCGGCGTCGAGGCGCTGGTGCGTTGGCAGCACCCGCAGCGTGGACTGGTGCCGCCGGGCGGGTTCATTCCGATTGCCGAGCGCACCGGGCTGATTGCCGAGATCGACGCCTGGGTGCTGCGCCAGGCATGCCGGCAAATGGTGCAATGGCAAGCGGAAGGCCGTCAGCTGGCCTTTGTGGCGGTGAACATTTCCAGCCGCCTGTTTGGCCAGCACGAGCTGTACCGCCAAGTGGCCGATGTGCTGCACGAAACCGGCCTGGACCCGGCCCTGCTGGAGCTGGAAGTCACCGAAAGCGCGGTGATGGAAGACCCGGAGGTGGCGCTGGAGCAACTGCACCGTTTGCGAGAACTGGGTGTGACCCTGGCCATTGATGACTTTGGCACCGGCTATTCATCGCTGCTGCGGCTCAAGCGTTTGCCGGTACAAAAGCTGAAGATCGACCAGGGGTTCGTTGCCGGCTTGCCGCTGGATGAAGATGACATTGCGATCGTACGGGTGATCATCGCCCTGGCACGCAGCATGGGCATGCAGGTGCATGCCGAGGGCATCGAGCAGGCGGAGCAAGCCAGCTTCCTGCTACAAGAGCAGTGCCAGCTGGGGCAGGGGTACTGGTTCGGGCGACCGGTGCCGGCTGGGGATTTGCGCTGGGATTGAGGGTATGGCGCAAGTTGGGCAGCGCCTGTGAGTCCGAGCGCCGCCCGCGCGGCGCTCGACTTACGCCCCACTAAATTCCCCAGGTCATGCTCAACGTTTGTTCAAGCCCTTCGCCAGGCGGTCGCCGCCCAGCTGGATCAGCGCCACCAGCGCCACCAGCATGGCAATCACGGTCAGCATGATCTGGCTGTCGAAACGCTGGTACCCATACCGATAGGCAATGTCGCCCAAGCCCCCGGCACCGATCGCCCCAGCCATGGCCGAGGAGTTGATCAAGGTCACCAGGGTAATGGTGAAGCCCCCGACGATGCCCGGCAGTGCCTCCGGCAACAGCACATGCCAGACGATGTGCCAGCGCCTGCAACCCATGGCCTGCGCGGCCTCCACCAGGCCATGGTCGACTTCACGCAGGCTGACCTCGGCTATCCGTGCAAAGAACGGCGTGGCGGCAATCGTCAGCGGCACCACCGCCGCCCACACGCCATAGGTAGTACCCACCAGCAGGCGGGTAAAGGGGATAAGTGCGACCATCAGGATCAGGAACGGGATCGAACGGAACAGATTGACGAAGGCGCCCAATACCCGGTTCAGCAGCGGCGCCGCGAAGATCCCGCCCTTGTCGCTGGTGACCAGCAGCACCGCCATCGGCACCCCCACCAGCAGGGCGATCAACGACGACACGCCAACCATCAGGAGGGTGTCGAGCAAACCTTGCAGCAGGCGGTCAAACCACATGGCCCAGTACCTCCACATCCTCGGCCCAGCGGCGGGCCCGTTCCAACAGCTGATGGGTATCGTACGGCGCATGCCGCACCGACAGGATCAACCGCCCCAAGGCATGCTCGCCGATGGTTTCCACGCCGCCCTGCAGCAAGCGCACACGGCCGCCCAAGTCATTGAACAGGGCGGATAGCTCTGGCTCGCCGAGCACGGTCAGCTTCAGTACCACGGCACTGTCGCGGCTCGCCGGGCTGGCCCGCAAGCTGGCTTGCAGCGAGGCAGGCAGGCTGGCCTGCAACGGCGCGAGCAAGGTGCGGGTGACGTCGTGGCGTGGGGAGCCAAACACTTGCCAGACCTCGCCCTGTTCGACCACAGCACCGCGCTCCAATACCACTACCCGGTGGCAGATATCGCGGATTACCGCCATTTCGTGGGTAATCAGCACGATGGTCAGGCCCAGGCGCTGGTTGATGTCGCGCAGCAGCTCAAGGATCGAGGCGGTGGTTTCCGGGTCCAGCGCCGATGTGGCCTCGTCGCACAGCAGGATCTCGGGGTCATGCACCAGCGCCCGGGCAATGCCCACACGCTGTTTCTGCCCGCCAGACAGCTGCGCCGGATATACCTGGTGCTTCTCCTGCAGGCCGACCAGCTCCAGTAGCTCGCGCACCTTGCGCTGGCGCTCGGCCTTGGCCACCCCTGCCACCTTCAAAGGCAGTTCGACGTTCTGCCACACGGTCTTGGCTGACATGAGGTTGAAGTGCTGGAAGATCATGCCGATGCGCCGACGCAGCGCCACCAGTTGGTCTTCGTCGAACGGCGCGATATCGACCTGGTCGATCAGCACCCGGCCTTGGCTGGGTTGCTCCAGGCGGTTGATGGTGCGCAGCAGCGACGACTTGCCGGCGCCGCTGCGGCCGATGATGCCGAAGATCTCGCCATGCCGAATGTTCAGGTCGATGCCTTGCAGAGCCGGCTGCGCCTGACCCGGGTAGGTCTTGCCAAGGCCGATGAAGCGCACATGGGCTTGATTGACCTCCGGCCGTAGGGCTTGCTCCCTGGCCGTCAGCGGTAGTGATGAGGTGACGGGCGCCCTGAGCGCGCTGGTCTGGCTCATGTCAGCCTTCCCAGCCGGCCTGGTACAGCTTGCCGTGGGCTTTGTCGAGCGCTGCGCGCACCGTTGGCGAGTGTTGGTAGATGTCGACGAATTTGGCCAGGCGCGGGTCGTCCTTGCTCTGCGGGCGAATGACGAACTGGATCACATACTCCTTGTTCTCGAGGCCGTCGAACAGCAGTGCCGAGCCTGCATCGAAGCTATTGGCCAGGCGAATGTAGGCCGGGTAACCCTGCACCAGGTCGGCGTCGTCATACGCACGTACCAGTTGCACTGCCTCCACTTGCAGGATCTTCAGCTTTTTCGGGTTGGCGACGATGTCGTCCTCGGTGGCTTTATAGCCGACCCCGGGCTTGAGTGTGATCAAACCGGCCTTGGCCAGCAGTTGCAGGCCGCGGCCACTGTTGATCGGGTCGTTGGCGATGGCCACGCTGGCGCCTTCTGGCAGTTCGGCGAAGCTTTTGTACCTTTTCGAGTAGAGGCCGACGTTGTTGATGATGCCCGGGGCGTACGGCACCAGGTTGAAGCCCGCAGCCGCCTTGGCGTTTTCCAGGAACGGGATGTGCTGGAAGTAGTTCACGTCGATGTCGCCGCTGTTGAGGCTGACATTCGGCGCAATCCAGTCGCTGAACTCGATCAGCTTCACTTCAAGGCCTTGCTTGTGCGCTTCTTCCACGGCGGCCTCCAGCGGGATGGCAAAGGCCGAGGTGGTGCCGATCTTCAAGGGTTCGGCGGCCAGGGCAGTGGCGGCCATGCCGAGGGTAATGGCGATGGCCGCGACGGGCCGGAACAGTTTCTCAAGCATGGTGCAGGGCTCCAGTCGGGGATGGGGTGAAGCGGTAAGTCGAAGCGGGGTGGTCGGCGGGCAGGTGCGGGTGCGCGGCGTGGAACAGCTTCTGGCGCAGGGTGCCTTCGGCGTAGGCGGTCTTGTAACGGCCACGCTGTTGCAGTTGCGGAATGACCAGGTCGATGAAGTCTTCGAAGCTTTCCGGGGTGACGGTGCGGGTCAGGTTGAAACCGTCCAGCCCGGTTTCGTCGATCCAGGCGATCAGCTGTTCGGCGACCTGGTCGGGCGCGCCGACCAGCGTCACGTAGCGGCCGCCCAGGGCGTGCTGCTGCAACAGGCGTCGGCGGGTCCAGGCGTTGTCTTGCAGTTGGCGCGTGGCCGACTGGATGGCGTTGCCCTGGCTGAAGGCAATCGGCTCGTCCAATTCATAGGCGGCGAAGTCGATACCGGTGGATGCCGCGAAGTGCGCAACCCCAGCCTCGGCGCTGGCGTGGCGCAGGTACTCGGCATGCTTGGCCTGGGCCTGTTGCTCGGTCGGGGCGACCACCACCGTGATGCCCATGAACACCTTGACCGCCTGCGGGTCACGGCCGGCAGCCCGCGCTGCGGCACGTACCTTGTCGACCTGAGAGCGGGTGGCAGCCTTGTCCTGGCCGCTGATGAATACGCATTCGGCATGGCTGCCGGCAAAGGCCAGGCCACGCGGTGAGCTGCCGGCCTGGAACAGTACCGGGGTGCGCTGCGGCGAGGGCTCGCACAGGTGGTAGCCGTCGACCTTGTAGAACTCGCCGTGGTGCTCGACTTTGCGCACCCTGTCGGGCCGGGCATAGACACGTTGCTGGCGGTCGGCGACCACCGCGTCATCGGCCCAGCTGCCTTCCAGCAGCTTGTACAGTACCTGCAGGTATTCATCGGCCTGGTCGTAGCGACGGTCATGCTCGGGTTGCTGTTCCAGGCCCATGGCCCGGGCGGCGCTGTCGAGGTAGCCGGTGACCATGTTCCAGCCCACCCGGCCATTGCTCAGGTGGTCGAGGGTGGAAAGGCGCCGGGCGAACAGGTACGGCGCCTCGTAGGTCAGGTTGGCGGTAAGGCCGAACCCCAGGTGGCGGGTGACCGCAGCCATGGCCGAGACCAGCAGCAGTGGGTCGTTGACCGGCAACTGGATGGACTCCTTGAGGGTCACGTCCAGTGACTGCCCGTAGACGTCGTAGGTGCCGACGATATCGGCGATGAACAGCCCGTCGAACAGGCCACGCTCCAGCAGGCGTGCGAGGCGGGTCCAGTAGTCCAGGGTCTTGTACTGGGGCGAGGTGTCCCGTGGGTGGGTCCACAGGCCGTGGTTGATGTGCCCGATGCTGTTCATGTTGAAGGCATTGAGCAGGATCTGCCTGGCCATCAGATGGTCCCCCGACGTGGTGGGTTGGCATCGTTGAGGTAATAGTTACCGATAGCGTGGTACTTCCAGCGCACCGGGTCGTGCAGGGTGTGCACGCGGGCGTTGCGCCAGTGGCGATCCAGGTTGTGCTCGGCCAGCGTCGCCTGGCTGCCGCCCAGCTCGAACAGGGCAGTACCGGCGGCGAGGGATATTTCGGTGCTGATGGCGCGAGCTTCGGCAACGGCGATGGAGGCTGCGGCGACATTGTCGGCGCTGCTGTCGTCGCGGGCGCGGTCGAGGTACTCGCCGGCACGTTCCAGCAGTGCTTCGGCAGCGTGTAGACGGATTGCCAGGTGGCCAAAGCTTTTCAGTGTCAGGGGGTCATCCGTGGCCTTGTCCAGGCCGGAATCGACCCACGGGCGGCTGCGGGTGCGCACGAAGTGCAGGGCATCTTCATAAGCGGCGCGGGCGATACCGGTATCGATGGCGGCGTGGAGAATCTGTGCCAGCGGGCCGACCGGGGTGGGGCGCTCGAAAGCGCTCTGGAACGGCACCACGTCGGTGGCGCTGACATACACGTTGTCGAACACCACCGAACCGCTGCCGGTGGTGCGCTGGCCAAAACCGCTCCAGTCGTCGATTACCTGCAGGCCTTGGCTGTCGGCCGGAACGAAGGCCAGGTGCTGCACGCCATGATCGTCCACCACCGAGGTGGGGATACGCTGGGCGTAGATGGCGCCGGTGGAGTAGAACTTGCGGCCATTGATGCGGAAGCCATCGCCGTCACGGCTCAGGCGGGTGGTGCGTTCGTTGGCGGTCTTGGTGCCCAGTTCAGCCAGTGCGTTGCCGAAGCGGCGGCCAGCCAGCACTTCGGCATACAGCCGCTGTTGCTGTTCGGGCGTGCCGTTTACCCGCAGCACTTCCAGGCCGTAGAAATGGTTTTGCGGGATCTGCCCAAGCGAGCCGTCGGCTTGGGCGATACGGGCGATGACCTTGGCCAGGGTGACGTTGGACACTCCAGCACCGCCGAAGGCCTTGGGCACGCTGATGGCCCACAGCCCGGAGCGGGTGAACAGCTCCAGTTCGGCGTGTGGCAGGCGGCGTTCGCGGTCGCGCAGGGCGCTGTCACGGCGCAGTTGCTGGGCGATGTCTTCGGCGACGGCCAGGGCTTGGGCGTCGCTGGTGATGATAGCGATTGTCATAAAGTTCTCCGGGGGGCGCCTCGCAGCCCTTCGCAGGCTTGCCCGCTCCCACAGGTAAAGTGATGCCAGTTCAAGCGGTGGCAATCCTGTGGAAGCGGGCAAGCCCGCGAAGGGCCGCGCAGCAGCCCCAAAGCCAGCAAATCAGATCCAGGAATGCCGCGCAGGCAGGGTGCCGCTAAGGTGGTAAGCGCCCACCGCGTGGTACTTCCAGCGCACCGGGTCGTGCAGGGTGTGTACGCGGGCATTGCGCCAGTGGCGGTCGAGGTTGAACTCGGCAAGGGTGGCCCGGCTGCCAGCCAGTTCGAACAACTTCTCGCTGGCCTGCAGGGCAATCTCGGTGGTCAGCACCTTGGCCTCCGCCACTGCGATCGAGGCCCGTGCTGCGGAGTCGGCATCGATCGGGGCGGCGTTCACCTCGTCGAGTACCCGAGCAGCCTTGCGCAGCAATGCTTCTGCCGCGTGAAGTTCAAGCTTCAGGCGGCCGATGTCAGCGATTACATAAGGGTCGTCGCTAGCCCGCTCGACATTGGCTTCGATCCACGGCCGGGATTTCTCGCGGACGAACTTGATCGCATCATCGATGGCCGCTTCGGCGATACCGGCGTCGATCGCTGCCTGGATCAGTTGCGAGGACGCGCCCTGAATGTTGGGGATATCACGCTGGCGCCAGTTGTCGATCACCAGCTCCGCGTCTACCGGCACTTCGTCCAACAGCACAGTGCCGCTGGCGGTAGTACGCTGGCCGAACCCGGACCAGTCATCGACGATGCGCAGCCCCGGGCTGCCCCGCCGCACGAATGCCAGGCGCTGGCGGCCTTCCTCGTCCAGGGCTTTGACCGCCACCCAGTGGGCGAACAAGGCGCCGGTGGAATAGAACTTCTCGCCGCTGATGCGATAGCTGTCGCCAACGCGAGTAATGCGGGCATTGAGGGTGAGCGTGTCCTTGGTGCCGCGCTCGGGCCCGGCGTTGCCGATGCGCCAGCCGTCGAGCACGCTGCGGAAAATCAGCGCCTGCTGCGCTTGGCTGGCCGTCAGGCGCAGCAGTTGCAGCATGCCGAACTGGTTCTGCGGGATCTGCCCCAGGGCGGGGTCGGCGGCGCTGATCACGCGGAACACTTCGGCTACGGTTTCGAACGATACGTCGGGGCCACCGAACGCCTTGGGTACGCTGATGCTGCCCAGGCCGCTGCGGGTGAACAGCTCGATTTCGGCCCATGGCAGTTTGCGTTGCTGGTCGCGGCGAGCGGCCTGCTCGCGAGCGACCTCGGCCAGTTCGCGGGCGGCTTGCAGGGCTTCTGCGTCGTTGCGCAGCACGCTGGCCGGCAGCAGCAGGGGCGAGCTGTCGAGATCGCTGTGGAATTGGCTATTTGGCTGGCTGGACATCAGTACCGCTCCTTGGCTGCACTCAATGCCCTGGCGTTACGCACTGGGGTGATTGTGATCCTGACCATTCCTGACCTCACAAAGTAGTTATGCCGCTACAGCTGGTCGCGGCAGATGTGTGCTGGTCCGGTGGTCCGGTTTATATACCCTAATGCTTTATAAAATGTTTATGAACTAACTCTTTGGAATATCTATAGAAGGAGGGATTTGTTACAGATGTGCCGGCCCTTTCGCGGGCACGCCCGCTCCCACAGGTACTGCACAGGTATTGAAACCGGTGCGACACCTGTGGGAGCGGGCTTGCCCGCGAAGAGGCCGGAACAGGTTTATTCGGAAGCTGCGGTGCCGAGGAACTTGCGCAGGAACTGCCGGGTACGCTCTTCCTTCGGTGCCGCGAACAGCGCCTTGGCTTCGCCCTGCTCCACGATCACACCCTTGTCGAAGAAGATCACCCGGTTCGCCACATCTCGGGCAAAGCTCATTTCGTGGGTGACGATGATCATGGTGCGCTTCTCCTCGGCCAAGCCTCGGATGGTCGCCAGCACTTCGCCGACCAGCTCCGGGTCCAGCGCCGAGGTGGGTTCATCGAACAGGATTACCTCCGGCTCCATGGCCAGGGCGCGGGCGATGGCTACCCGTTGCTGCTGGCCGCCCGACAGGCGCCGCGGGTAAGCGTCTTCCTTGCCCGCCAGACCCACCTTGGCCAGCAGGCGCCGGCCCAGTTCGATGGCTTGCTCGCGGGGCGTCTTCTTGACGATCACCGGCCCCTCGATCACGTTTTCCAGGGCGGTGCGGTGGGGGAACAGGTTGAAGTTCTGGAACACGAACCCGGCCTGCTGACGCAGGCGGCGGATCGCACTTTGCTGGCCACCCAGCGGGCGGTTTGCATCGATGCTGATGGCGCCTAGCTGGATCTGCCCGGCATCAGGCGTTTCCAGCAGGTTCAGGCAACGCAGGAAGGTGGTCTTGCCCGAGCCGCTGGGGCCAATGATAGCCACTACTTCGCCGGGCTGGACGGTCATGTCGATACCGTTGAGCACGGTCTGGCCCTTGAACCGCTTGGTCAGGCCTTTGACTTCAATCATGCTCAGTGCTCCTGGTCATGCTGGTTGACCCGCGCTTCCATACGGTTCTGGAAGTGCGCGAGGATGCTGCACAGCACCCAGTAGATGACCGCTACCGCCACGTACATGGTGAACACTTCAAAGGTACGTGCGGTGATCAGCTGGGCCTGGCGGAACAGCTCTGGCACCTGGATGGTTGCCGCCAAGGCAGTGTCCTTGACCAGCGAGATGAAGCTATTGCCCAGCGGTGGCAGAGCGGTGCGCAAGGCCTGTGGCAGGATTGCCCGGCGCATGGCCTGTACGCGTGTCATGCCGATACTGGCAGCAGCTTCCCATTGCCCGCGGTCGATCGAGGAGATCGCTGCGCGCAGGATTTCGCAGATGTAGGCGGCCATGTTCAGCGACAGGCCGATCAACGAAGCCGGGATCGGGTCGAGTTCGATACCGATCTGCGGCATGCCGAAATAGATCACGAACAGCTGCACCAGCAACGGCGTGCCGCGGAAAAACGACACGTAGACCCGCGCCAGCCAGTTCAGCGGCAGGATCTTCGACAGCCGCATCAGCGCGAGGGCGAAGCCCAGCACCAGGCCGAAGAACATGCCGCCAACGCTGAGCAGCACCGTATAACCCGCGCCCTTCAGCAGGAAGGGCGTGGAGTCGACAACAAGTTGCAGGCTTTCAGCGATCATTTGGTGACATCGGCACCGAAGTATTTTTCCGACAGCTTGGCCAGCGTGCCGTCAGCCTTGAGCTTGTCGATGGCCTTGTTGATTGCTGCCAGCAGTTCAGGCTCGCCCTTGCGCAGTGCCACGCCGCTCTCCAGGCGTGAGAACGCATCGCCGGCAAGTTCGGTGTCCTTGGCTTTTTGCGCGTATTCCAGTGCGGCCAGGCGGTCGATCAGGATGGCGTCGATGCGGCCGTTACGCAGGTCGGCGAACTTGCTTGGGTCGTCTTCGTAGGTGCGCACGTCGGCTTGTGGCACGTCCTTTTTCACCCACTGCTCATAGTTGGTCCCCAGGCCCACGCCGACCTTTTTGCCGGCCAGGTCCTGCGCGCCCTTGATGTTCAGCTGCTCGGCCTTCTTCTTCAGAATCAGCGCCTGAATGCCGGAGATGGTGTAGGGCTCGGAGAAGTCGTACTTCTTCTTGCGCTCTTCGGAAATGGTCACCTGGTTGACCACCACGTCCAGGCGCTTGGACTCCAGCGCAGCGAGGATGCCGTCCCACTTGGTCGGCTGGATCTTGGCCTTGACCCCTAGCTCCTTGGCAAGCAGTTCGGAGAGCTCGACCTCAAAGCCGGTCAGCTTGCCGTTTTCGTCCTGGAAGCTGAAGGGTGGGTAGGTGCCTTCCAGGCCGACGTTGATCACGCCTTTTTCCTGGATGGTCTTCAATTGTTCGCCGGCAAATGCCTGGCCGAGCAGGCCTGCACCCAGCAGGATTGCCAGGCTGGCGTTGAGTAGCGGTTTGGCGAATTTCGACATGTCAAAGCCCCGCGCTTGTTGTTTAAGTGGTGGGTGGCGACTATAGGGTTGGCTGCTTAGGCCAGGAAATACTAAAAAATTATTTTATTATTCCCTTTTGTATTTTTGCCAGGTGCTTGCTGCTTTGAGGGTAGGCGAGGTTGCCTGCGCCGTCATCGCCGCTTATGCCTGACTTAGCGCAGGATGGAATAAAGCGTTGTTTTTTCCAAGGGACGGATTTGCCGTAGAGTATTTCATGCTGTATTCGCTTCAGGCACTGCGGGCGTTCGCCGCCTGGGTGGTGGTCTGCCACCACTTCATGCAGATCTTCTTCGACTTCCACGCCACCGGCCCTATCGGC
>NZ_JAPFCG010000063.1:0-566 GCF_026240995.1 Pseudomonas sp. DCB_BI
GTGCCGGCCAACAGCACCGTAGGGACTGCTACCGTCACCGCTCCGGACAACGTCTACGTCGGCAGTAACCCGGCGGTGATCAAGTCGATCGCCTCGGTGAGCGGCGATGACGTCGGCAAGTTCGAAAACCTGACCCTGGACAAAACCCAGGTCAGCACCACTGTCACCGACGAGCCAGGCACCCCAGGTACCCCGAGCAACCCAGGTGGCGGCAACGAAGGCGACCTGGTCAAGGTCACCATCACGGCCGACCAGAGCTCGGTAGCCGAGAACGTCAAACCGACCTTCACCGTGCACATCAACCAGGCACTGGCCAACGACTTGGTCGTGACCCTGAGCAACAACGCCCAGGTCACCATCAAGGCCGGCCAGACCAGCGCGCCTTACGAGCACGCAGCACAGGGCGACGACGTCTACAAAGACGCCGGTGAAATCAGCCTGGGTATCAAGTCGGCGGCCGACATCGGCAACCGCACCTTCGAGAACCTGCAGCTGGGCGACGCGGCCAAGGTCACCGTGACCGACACCACCGACGAAGTGGTGGCCAAGCTGACGGCCACCCCTTC
>NZ_JAPFCG010000028.1:0-63682 GCF_026240995.1 Pseudomonas sp. DCB_BI
TCCACAGGCAGACGCTTGAGCAAACCCCTGTCGTCGATTTACTCGGCACCAAGCTGTAACAAGCCGTCTAACGCGGCGATCACCGTCTGTCGGCGCACCGCTTCGCGGTCACCGTCGAACTGGCGGCAAGGCTGGCTGTCCTAGCTCGACACCTAGCTGGCGCGACAGGCAAGGCCAGCGCTTCCACGCCTCGCCGGTGGCCGGGCTGCTCAGTTTCTCCCGATAAACCTCCACCGATTCAACCGCAAAGCTCTCGTCGTTGAGCATTTCGTCAACCGAGTGGTGCACCACTTCATCCAGCTGGTTGGCAAAGCTTTCGCCAATCAACTGGTGGGCGATCAGGTTGGCGACAGTGGTGTCGACCGGAATCAACGGCTGCTGGAAATGGCGGATGTACAGGTCGTTCACCTCTTCCACCAGGCGGTGTGCCAGGTAGGCCTCGTCCAGCAGGCAGTCCAGGCCCACATGTCCTTGCATCACGCTGGGCGGCTGCAGGAAGTAGGCCTCGGCAATTTTCAGCACGGGTGTGATCTGCGATTCGATGCCGGCCTCGCGGGCGACCTCGTGGGCGGCCTCCAGCAGTTCCGGAACCTGGTCGATGTAGGCGCTGACGAAGCGCGCCAAAGTACCCTGGGCGTCCTGCTCAGGCAGTTGGATCGAGGGATGCAGGTGGGGCAGTTGCAGCTCGAGACGCTGTTTCAATTGGCCGGTCTGGCCTTCATGTTGATGGGCTTGGCTTACCTGCTCGCGTACAGCAGCGATGTTCATGACAACTCCAGGGACATTACGTTTCAAACGGAAGACACTAAATTAGCTCGGTATACAGAATACCTAAGACGTATTTGTTATAAATCACGCAAACGTGTGCGCAATCAGGCATATCGGATTGCCATTATTTGGCCATACCCTATCAAGCACGCGGTTTTCGGGCTATTTCCTCTTTTCATGAAGTTCATTTCACAGGCTTCATTGCGTGCCATTGGTCGCTGTCTATACTCCCGTTGAACGTGATTCGTTGATGAGGCCCAGCTGCTTTTAGCAGGGGCTCGGTCGTCGAAGCCAGGCAGTCTTGACCGCCGTTCCCTCTTGCCGCAGGCCACGCCTCCGGGACAACAAGAACGAGAAGGGGAACCCGCAATGATGCGACATCCACATGTCTGGATGGGCCTCCTGTTGTGGTCGGTTTTTGGTCAGGCCAACGCTGCCTGGACCGTGAACATGCACCCGGGGGCGACGGAAGTCTCCAACGCCGTCTTCGACCTGCACATGATCATCTTCTGGATCTGCGTGATCATCGGCATCGTGGTGTTTGGCGCGATGTTCTGGTCGATGGTCATCCACCGTCGCTCCACCGGCCAACAGGCCGCGCACTTCCACGAGCACACCTGGGTGGAAATTCTCTGGACCGTGATCCCGTTCCTGATCCTGGTGGCCATGGCCATCCCGGCCACCAAGACCCTGATCGACATCTACGACGCCAGTGAGTCGGACATCGACATCCAGGTCACCGGCTACCAGTGGAAGTGGCATTACAAGTACCTGGGCCAGGACGTGGAGTTCTTCAGCAACCTGGCCACCCCCACCGAGCAGATTCACAACCAAGCGCCCAAGGACGAGCATTACCTGCTTGAGGTCGACCAGCCGCTGGTGCTGCCGGTGGGCGCCAAGGTGCGCTTCCTGGTGACTGCTGCCGACGTGATTCATTCCTGGTGGGTGCCGGCCTTCGCGGTAAAGCGCGACGCCATCCCCGGTTTCGTCAACGAAGCCTGGACCCGTATCGAAAAACCCGGCATCTACCGCGGCCAGTGCACCGAGCTGTGCGGTAAGGACCACGGCTTTATGCCGGTGGTGGTCGAGGTCAAGTCCAAGGCCGACTACGACACCTGGCTGGGCGAGCGCAAGGCTGAAGCCGCCAAGCTCAAGGAGCTGACCAGCAAGGAATGGACCCTGGAAGAGCTGGTGGAGCGCGGCGACAAGGTCTACCACACCACCTGCGTAGCCTGTCACCAGGCTGAGGGCCAGGGCCTGCCGCCAATGTTCCCGGCGCTCAAGGGCTCGAAGATTGCCACCGGGCCGAAGGAAGGCCATCTGGGCATTGTCTTCCATGGCAAACCCGGCACGGCCATGGCCGCTTTTGGCAAGCAGCTGTCGGAAGTCGATATCGCTGCTGTGGTCACCTACGAGCGCAATGCCTGGGGCAACAACAAAGGCGACATGGTCACGCCCAAGGACGTGCTGGCGCTGAAGCAGGCAGAAGCCAAGTGAACCGGGTTACTCGCGGCAATCAACGGATTGCAGGAGACAGGACATGAGTGCAGTGATCGACGACCACGCCCACGGGCACGACCATGCGCACGGCCCGGCCAAGGGCTTGATGCGCTGGGTGTTGACCACCAACCATAAAGACATCGGCACGATGTACCTGTGGTTCAGTTTCATCATGTTCCTGCTGGGTGGCTCGTTCGCCATGGTGATCCGGGCCGAGCTGTTCCAGCCTGGCTTGCAGATCGTGGAGCCGGCGTTCTTCAACCAGATGACCACCATGCATGGTTTGATCATGGTGTTCGGTGCGGTGATGCCGGCCTTTGTCGGCCTGGCCAACTGGATGATCCCGTTAATGATCGGGGCGCCCGATATGGCCCTGCCGCGGATGAACAACTTCAGCTTCTGGCTGCTGCCGGCGGCCTTCCTGCTGCTGGTCTCGACCCTGTTCAGCCCGGGCGGCGGGCCGAACTTCGGCTGGACCTTCTACGCCCCGCTGTCCACCACCTATGCACCTGCCAGCGTCACCTTCTTCATCTTCGCCATCCACCTGATGGGCATCAGCTCGATCATGGGCGCGATCAACGTGATCGCCACCATCCTCAACCTGCGTGCGCCTGGCATGACCCTGATGAAGATGCCGTTGTTCGTCTGGACCTGGCTGATCACGGCATTCCTGCTGATTGCTGTGATGCCGGTGCTGGCGGGCGTGGTGACCATGATGCTGATGGATATTCACTTCGGCACCAGTTTCTTCAGCGCGGCCGGTGGCGGTGACCCGGTGCTGTTCCAGCACGTGTTCTGGTTCTTCGGCCACCCCGAGGTGTACATCATGATCCTGCCGGCTTTCGGCGCGGTCAGCTCGATCATCCCGGCATTCTCGCGCAAGCCGCTGTTCGGCTACACCTCGATGGTGTACGCCACCGGCGCCATCGCCTTCCTGTCGTTCATCGTGTGGGCTCACCATATGTTCGTGGTCGGCATCCCTGTAGTCGGCGAGCTGTTCTTCATGTACGCCACCATGCTGATTGCCGTGCCCACCGGGGTGAAGGTGTTCAACTGGGTCAGCACCATGTGGGAAGGTTCGCTCACCTTCGAAACGCCGATGCTGTTTGCCATTGCCTTCGTCATCCTGTTCACCATCGGCGGCTTCAGCGGGTTGATGCTGGCGATTGCCCCGGCGGACTTCCAGTACCACGACACCTACTTCGTGGTGGCGCATTTCCACTACGTGCTGGTGCCCGGGGCCATTTTCGGCATCTTCGCTTCGGCCTACTACTGGCTGCCCAAGTGGACCGGCCACATGTACGACGAAACCCTCGGCAAGCTGCATTTCTGGCTGTCGTTCATTGGCATGAACATGGCCTTCTTCCCCATGCACTTCGTTGGCCTGGCGGGCATGCCGCGGCGCATCCCCGACTACAACCTGCAGTTCGCCGATTTCAACATGGTGTCGTCGATCGGCGCGTTCATGTTTGGCGCCACTCAGATCTTCTTCCTGTTCATTGTCATCAAGTGCATCCGTGGTGGCGCGCCGGCACCGGCCAAACCCTGGGATGGCGCCGAGGGCCTGGAATGGTCGATTCCTTCACCGGCGCCCTACCACACCTTCCAGACTCCACCGGAAGTGAAATAGGAACCCTGCCATGAAAGGCCTTTCGCTGAAGCGCCTGGTAACGCGCCTGTTGATGCTGACGGTGGTGATGTTCGCCTTCGGTTTCGCCCTGGTGCCGATCTATGACGTGATGTGCAAAGCGTTCGGTATCAACGGCAAGACCGGCGGCCAATACGAAGGTAGCCAGGTCAGTGACCCGACGCGTGCTGTGCGGGTGCAGTTCATGTCGACCAATGCCAGCGACATGGTCTGGGACTTCTACTCCACTGCCGACCAGCTGGAGGTCAACCCCGGGGCGGTGAACCAGATGATCTTCATTGCCCACAACCCGACCGACCGGCCGATGAGTGCGCAGGCAATACCCAGCATTACCCCGGCCGAGGCCGCGGCGTACTTCCACAAGACCGAGTGCTTCTGCTTTACCCAGCAGGTGCTGCAGCCCGGCGAACGCATCGAGATGCCGGTGCGCTTCATCGTTGACCGCGACCTGCCGGCCAGCGTGAAGCACCTGACACTGGCCTACACCTTGTTCGACATCACCGCTCGCCACCCGCCGGTCGCGCATGTTGCGGCCCAGGACGTCCAGGGCGCCCGTTAAGGGAAGGAGAACAGCAATGGCAAGTCATGAGCACTATTACGTCCCGGCGCAGAGCAAATGGCCGATCATCGCCACCCTCGGCATGTTCATCACGGTGTTTGGCCTGGGCACCTGGTTCAACGACATGAAGGCCGGCCACCCGGACTCGCATGGGCCACTGATCTTCTTTGTTGGTGCGTTGTTCCTGGCCTACATGTTGTTCGGCTGGTTCGGGGCGGTGGTCAAGGAGAGCCGTGCAGGGCTGTACAGCCCGCAGCTGGACCGCTCGTTCCGCTGGGGCATGAGCTGGTTCATCTTTTCCGAGGTGATGTTCTTCCTGGCCTTCTTCGGCGCGCTGTTCTACGTGCGTGTGCTGGCAGGGCCATGGCTGGGGGGGGAAGGTGCCAAGGGCGTGGCGCACATGCTGTGGCCGAGTTTCGAGTTCACCTGGCCGCTGCTGCATACGCCAGACCCGAAACTGTTCCCGCCGCCCAAGGAAGTGATCGACCCGTGGCACCTGCCGCTGATCAACACCATCCTGCTGGTCAGCTCCAGCGTGACCATCACCCTCGCCCATCACGCCTTACGCCGTGACCACCGTGGGCCGCTGAAACTCTGGATGGCGCTGACCATCCTGTTGGGCATCAGCTTCATCGCGCTGCAAGCCTTCGAGTATCACGAAGCCTATACCAAGCTGGGGCTGACGCTGGGTTCGGGCATTTACGGGGCGACGTTCTTCATGCTCACCGGCTTCCACGGTGCGCACGTGACCTTGGGCACCATCATCCTGATCGTGATGTTCGTGCGGATCATGCGGGGGCACTTCAACCCAGAGAAACATTTCGGCTTCGAGGCGGCCAGTTGGTACTGGCATTTCGTCGATGTGGTGTGGGTGGGGTTGTTCATCTTTGTGTATGTGCTTTAAGGCCCATGCAGATTCAGAAGGGAGCATGTGAAACCAGCTGACCACTCATGAAACCCCAGGCGACCAGGCCGATGGTCAGGGCCGCCAGGGTCACTCGCACTGTCAGCGCTTTCAGCAGGCGGGTCGAGTTTTCGTCGTCCTTGACCAGGAACACCAGGCCACTGAACAGGCTGGCAATCGTGGCCAACAGCATCAGGACAATCGCGGCCTTGAGCATGGCGCTTCTCCGGGGGGATGCGGTGATGTGGATAAGTATAGCGAGCCGCCGATGAGGCCGTTTCGCCCAGGCTGGGTACCGACTCTGGTGGTGCTTGCGCTGCTGCCGGGGTTGATCGCGCTTGGCTGCTGGCAACTGGGTCGCGCAGAGGAAAAGCGTGCGCTGCTGGCCAGCTATGCCGAGCGGCGTATCGAAGCGCCATTAGCCATTGCCCAGCTGACCAGCAACCAGGACAACGCCTTCCGCCGCGTGCACCTGTACGGCCGCTTCGACGCCGAACACAGCCTGTTGCTGGACAACCGCATGCGCGATGGCCAGGCCGGCGTAGAGCTGCTGCAACCCTTCCATGACCAGGCCAGCGGCTTGTGGGTGCTGGTCAATCGCGGTTGGCTACCCTGGCCAGATCGCCGCGTGCCTGTGCACTTCGACACGCCTGCCCAGGCCTTGGCACTGGACGCTTCGGTGTACGTCGCACCCGGTAGCACCTTCCAGCTGCACCCGGACCCGGTTGGCGGTCAGTGGCCCCACCTGCTGACCGCCGTCGACGCCGCTCAGCTTTGGCCGCAGCTGGATCGGGAAGGTTTCGCCCACGAACTGCGCCTGGAACCGGGCCCGGCTACCTATCGCCTGGACTGGCCGATCGTGGCCATGGGCCCGGAAAAACACGTGGGCTATGCCGTGCAATGGTTTGCCCTGGCTACTGCTTTGGTCCTGCTCTACCTCTATTTCGGCTGGCACCACAACAAGGAGAAACGCCATGGCCACCGCCACTCCACTGGACGTGCCTGAACGTAGCAAACCCAGAGCCCGCGGGCGTTTGCAGCTATTGTTGATCCTGCTGGTGGTGCTTGGGCCAATGATCCTGGCCACGAGCATGTACAAGCTCAAGTTCTGGGTGCCGGAAGGCCGCAGCTACCACGGCGCCATGATCGGCAACGGGCAAAGCCGTGCCGATCTTGGCGTGGCTGGCCAGGACGAGCGCTGGCAGTTGCTGGTCAGCGCGCCGCAGGCCTGTGCCGAAGATTGCCAGCGCTTGGTTTATCTGGCCCGGCAGATCCAGGTCGGCCTGGGGCGCGATGCCAGCCGTGCCAGCCATGCGCTGGCTACCGCCCAGCCGCTGAGCACCGATTATCAGGCCCTGCTCGGCCGCGAGTACCCGCAATTGCAACGCTACCCGCTGGATGCGCAGCGCTACCTGAAGCAGGTCGGCGAGGCTGGCCCGCAGCTATGGATTGTCGACCCGCACGGCAACCTGGTACTGCGCTACGGCGACAAGGTCAATGGCAAGCATGTGCTGGATGACCTGCGCCACCTGCTCAAGCTGTCCAACATCGGCTAGGAGCCTGCCATGGCCAGACCCGGATTTCGCCTTGCTGTGTTCGCCACCCTGCTGGCACTGCTCGTTGTCCTGCTCGGTGCCTATACCCGGCTGACCCACGCCGGCCTCGGCTGCCCTGACTGGCCGGGTTGCTACGGCTTCATCAGCGTGCCCAAGAGCGAAGCGCAGCTGGCTCATGCCGAGCTGCACTTCCCTGAGCACCCTGTGGAAGCTGCCAAGGGTTGGGCCGAGATGGTTCATCGCTACTTCGCCGGTACCCTGGCCGTGGTAATCGCCCTGCTCGCCTTTCAGGCGATACGCCGACATGCCCGCGATGGCCAGCCGTATCGCCTGCCAGTGCTGTTGCTGGGGGTAGTCTTGGCCCAGGCGGCTTTTGGCATGTGGACGGTCACCCTGAAGCTGTGGCCACAGGTGGTCACCGCGCACTTGCTGGGTGGTTTCACCACGCTGAGCTTGCTATTCCTGTTATCCCTGCGCCTGTCCCGGGCTTTTGCGCCCTTGCCCAAATTGCCTTTGAGCCTGCGCCGGATCGCTGCGCTGGCCCTGCTGGTAGTCATCGGCCAGATTGCCTTGGGCGGCTGGGTCAGTGCCAACTACGCGGCGGTTGCCTGTATCGACCTGCCGACCTGCCATGGCCAGTGGTGGCCGGCGGCGGACTTCAGCAACGGTTTCCACCTGACCCAGCACGTCGGCCCCAACTACCTGGGCGGGCAACTGGACAGTGATGCGCGCACGGCCATTCATATCAGCCATCGCCTGGGAGCGCTGTTGGTGACCTGCGTGCTGCTGATGCTCAGCTGGAAGCTGCATCGCTGTGGCCTTGCCAGCCTGGCGCGGCTGGTGTTGCTGGCGCTGACCGTGCAGGTGGGCCTGGGGATCAGCAACGTGCTGCTGCATCTGCCGTTGGCGGTGGCCGTGGCGCACAACGCTGGCGGCGCACTGTTGCTGCTGAGCATGGTGCTGGTGAACTACCGCATTCGGGTGGTCGACAAGGTGCGCGTAGGTGTCGGCCACGGCTGGCGCCTGCGGCCGGTGACCGGCGTAGGCATCTCCCATCATATGAGGAACGATTCGTGGCGACGCTTCTGAGCGCACGGCGGGCCACCTGGCGCGACTACCTGGAACTGACCAAGCCCAAGGTGGTGGTGCTGATGTTGATCACCTCGCTGGCGGGTATGTTCCTCGCCACCCGCGCGGGGGTGGGTTGGAGTGTGCTGCTGTTCGGCAACCTGGGCATTGGCCTGTGTGCCGGTGGTGCGGCGGTGGTCAACCATGTGGTGGACCGGCGCATCGACGCGCTGATGGCGCGTACTCGCAAGCGGCCGCTTGCCCAGCGCCGAGTCGAGCCGCTGCCGGCGCTGCTGTTCGCCCTGGCCCTTGCGCTATTGGGCATGGCCCTGCTGTTGGTGTTCACCAACACGCTCACCGCCTGGCTGACTTTGGCTTCGCTGCTCGGTTATGCCGTGCTCTACACAGGCTTTCTCAAGCGTGCCACGCCGCAAAACATCGTTATCGGGGGCTTGGCTGGCGCTGCCCCGCCCTTGCTCGGCTGGGTTGCGGTAAGCGGCCACGTCAGCGACGAGCCTTTGCTGCTGGTGCTGATCATCTTCGCCTGGACTCCACCGCACTTCTGGGCACTGGCCATCCACCGCAAGGAGGAGTACGCCAAGGCCGATATCCCGATGCTGCCGGTGACCCATGGTGAGCGCTACACGAAGCTGCATATCCTGCTCTACACCCTGATCTTGCTGGCGGTGAGCCTTTTGCCTTATGCCATTCACATGAGCGGCCCGCTGTACCTCGCCTGTGCCCTGGCCTTGGGCCTGCGCTTCCTGCAATGGGCCTGGGTGTTGTACCGTGGCAGCCGGCCGCACGCGGCGATTGGCACCTTCAAGTACTCTATCGCCTACTTGTTCGCGCTGTTCATCGCGTTGCTCCTCGACCACTACCTGTTGCTGAACCTATGACCCGAACCCAGAAAACCGTCTTCATTCTCGTTGCCCTGGTCGCGTTGATCCTGGGCCTGACCGTCAACAAGGTGCTCAATGGCCGCGACCAGCCCAACCCCACCGAACTGATCGACGCCGGCATCATCCTGCTGCCGCAGAGCCGCACCGTGGCCGACGTGACCATGACTGACCAGAACGGCCAGCCGGTGCAACTGGATGATCTGAAGGGCAAATGGTCGCTGCTGTTCTTTGGTTACACCTACTGCCCGGACATCTGCCCGACCACATTGGCCCAGTTGCGCCAGGTGAAGAGCGAACTGCCCAAGGAAGCCGTCGACCGGTTGCAGGTGGTATTGGTGAGCGTGGACCCGAACCGCGATACGCCGAACCAGCTGAAGCAGTATCTGGGCTATTTCGACAAGGATTTTATCGGGGTGGCGGGGTCGATCGAGGATACCCAGAAACTGGCTAATGCCTTGAGCATTCCGTTCATTCCGGCGGATACCAGCAAGCCGGGGTATACCGTGGATCACAGCGGCAACCTGGCGATTGTCGGGCCGGATGGGCGTCAGCGGGGGTTCATTCGGGCGCCGTTCAACAACCAGAAGCTGGTGGCGCAGTTGCCCGGGCTTGTGAAGCGGGATTGAGAATGCTGGGCCTGCTGCGCAGGCCTATCGCGACACAAGGCCGCTCCCACATGGGTCGGCGTACGCCTTACCTTGTGGGAGCGGGCTTGCCCCGCGAAGAATCCAGCGCGATGTGACGCCTTAGAACGCCGGAACCACAGCGCCTTTGTATTTCTCGGTGATGAACTGCTTCACTTCAGGCGAGTGCAGCGCGTCTGCGAGCTTCTTCATCGCATCGGAGTCCTTGTTGTCCGGGCGGGCAACCAGGATGTTCACGTAAGGCGAGTCGCTGCCTTCGATAGCCAGAGCGTCTTTCTCAGGGTTCAGCTTGGCTTCCAGCGCGTAGTTGGTGTTGATCAGGGCGGCATCGACCTGGGTCAGCACGCGCGGGATGGTGGCGGCTTCCAGCTCACGGAACTTGACGTTCTTCGGGTTCTCCACCACATCCTTCACGGTCGACAGGATGTTCTTGTTGTCCTTCAGCTTGATCACGCCGGCCTTGTCCAGCAGCAGCAGGGCGCGGCCGCCGTTGGTAGCATCGTTGGGGATGACCACGGTGGCGCCGGAGGACAGCTCGTCCAGCTTCTTGATCTTGGTCGAGTACACGCCCAGCGGTTCGATATGCACGCCGGCCACGCTCACCAGGTTGGTGCCCTTGGCCTTGTTGAATTCATCCAGGTACGGCTGGTGCTGGAAGAAGTTGGCGTCCAGGCGCTTTTCCGCAACTTGCACGTTTGGCTGGATGTAATCGGTGAATTCCTTGACCTTCAGCTCAACGCCCTCTTTCGCCAGTGCAGGTTTGACGAAGTTGAGGATTTCAGCGTGCGGCACCGGGGTGGCAGCGACGGTCAGGGTTTCGGCGGCATTGGCCGAAAAGGCCGCGACAGCGGCGACAACAGCAAGCAGCTTCTTCATTGATCACTCCTTGTGAGGGCCGCGACGGCCCCCGAACGGGTCGGCCGGGCCGACCCCATTGGGGTTACTTACGGGAAAAATGCACGACCAGTTTGTCGCCAACGCTTTGCAGTACTTGAACCAGTACCAGCAGCAGTACCACGGTCACCACCATCACGTCGGTCTGGAAACGCTGGTAACCGAAGCGGATGGCCAGGTCGCCCAGGCCGCCAGCGCCGACCACACCGGCCATGGCGGTGTACGAAACCAGGGTGATGGCGGTCACGGTAATGGCCGCGAAGATGCCCGGGCGGGCCTCTGGCAGCAGCGCGCTGGTGATGATCTGGCGGGTGGTGGCGCCCATCGATTGGGTGGCTTCGATGATGCCGCGATCCACTTCACGCAGGGCGGTTTCCACCAGCCGTGCGAAGAACGGCGTGGCGCCCACTACCAGCGGCGGGATGGCGCCGGCAACGCCCAGCGAGGTACCGGTGATCAGTACGGTGATCGGGATCATCACGATCAGCAGGATGATGAACGGCAGCGAGCGCAGGATGTTGACCACCAGCGACAGCAGCGCATACACGCCCTTCTGTTCGAACATCTGTTTTGGCCCGCAGAGGAACAGCAGCACGCCCAGCGGCAGGCCCAGCAGCACGGTAAAGAACAACGAGCCGAACAGCATGATCATGGTGTCGATGGTGGCCAGCCAGATTTCGGCCCAGTCGACATTGGCAAAGAAATTCAGGGCGTCCATCAACGCAGTACCTCCATATGTACGTCAGCTGCCTTGAAGCGGGCGAATGCCGCTTCCATGTCACCGCCGATCAGGGCGAGGGTGAGCTGGCCATAGGGGATATCCTTGATGCGGTCGATGCGCCCGGCGAGGATGCTGTAGTCCACACCTGTTTCACGGGCTACGGTGCCCAGCAGCGGTGCATAGGTGGCGTCACCCTGGAAGGTCAGGCGCACGATGCGGCCTGGCACGTGGGCGAAATCGTCGCGCTGCTCGCCTTCGTCGACTTGCTCGTCTTCCTGGACGAAGCGCTTGGTGGTGGCGTGCTGCGGGTGCAGGAACACGTCAGCCACCGAGCCTTGTTCGACGATCTGGCCGGCGTCCATTACCGCCACACGGTCGCAGACCCGGCGGATCACGTCCATTTCGTGGGTGATCAGCACGATGGTCAGCTTCAGCTCACGGTTGATCTCGGCCAGCAGTTGCAGGACCGAGGCCGTGGTTTGCGGGTCGAGGGCGCTGGTGGCCTCGTCGCACAGCAGGATCTTCGGGTTGGTGGACAAGGCGCGGGCGATGCCGACACGCTGCTTCTGGCCACCGGACAGCTGCGCCGGGTACTTTTTGGCGTGGTCCGACAGGCCGACGCGAGCCAGCAGTTCGGTGACGCGCTTGTCGATTTCGCTGCGCGACAGCTCGCCCGCCAGGGTCAGCGGCAGGGCAACGTTGTCGGCGACGGTCTTGGAGGCCAGCAGGTTGAAGTGCTGGAAGATCATGCCGACCTGCTGGCGGAAGCCGCGCAGCTGGTTGGCGTTGAACGCGGTGACGTCTTCGCCGTCGACGATGATCTTGCCGCCGGAGGGCTCTTCCAGACGGTTGATCAGGCGCAGCATGGTGCTTTTGCCGGCGCCGGAATGGCCGATCAGGCCGAACACCTGGCCATCTTCGATGGTCAGGCTGGTCGGATTCAGTGCGGGGATTTCCCTACCGGCAACGCGGTAGGTTTTATGTACCTGTTGGAACTCGATCACGTAGCGAACCTTGTGGGGCGCATGGAATTGGGGTCAGCGGTTAGCTGGGGTCGCGCATTTTAGCCTTTTCCCATAGCTGTTCTTAGCATTTATTTCGTAATGCACCAATCCTTCGGGCATATCGCGACAACCGGTAATCCTGATTGAACGCTCGCCAAAGCCCTCTAGTCACTACTTGAACAAGCCCGAACGGGCACGCCTGAAGACTGATGAGGAGAGCCGACCCATGCCCAGCAAGAAAACGGACGCGCCCAAGCACAGCGAGGCCGCCGGAACCCAGACCCCCGACCGGGCCAACACCAATGCCAAGCTGCAGAGCCTGGAGGGTTTTCGCAGCGATGCCACCGGCCAGGCGTTGCGCACCAACCAGGGGGTGAAGATTGCCGATAACCAGAACAGCCTCAAGGCTGGTGCGCGTGGGCCTTCGTTGCTTGAAGACTTCATCATGCGCGAGAAGATCACCCATTTTGACCATGAGCGCATCCCGGAGCGTATCGTGCATGCCCGCGGTACCGGTGCGCACGGTTATTTCCAGAGCTACGGCTGCCATGCCGAGCTGACCAAGGCCGGTTTCCTGCAGGACCCTGAGAAAATTACCCCGGTATTCGTGCGCTTTTCGACGGTGCAGGGGCCACGTGGTTCAGGGGACACGGTACGCGATGTACGCGGCTTTGCCGTCAAGTTCTATACCGATGAGGGTAATTTCGACCTGGTTGGCAACAACATGCCGGTGTTCTTCATTCAGGATGCCATCAAGTTCCCGGACTTTGTGCATGCAGTGAAGCCTGAACCGCATAACGAAATGCCTACTGGCGGCTCGGCCCATGACACGTTCTGGGACTTCGTTTCGCTGGTGCCGGAGTCGGCGCACATGGTGATCTGGGCCATGTCCGACCGGGCCATCCCGCGCAGCTTGCGGATGATGGAAGGCTTTGGCGTACATACTTTCCGCTTGATCAACGCCGAGGGTGTGGCCAGCTTCGTCAAGTTCCACTGGAAACCGCGCCAAGGCGTTCATTCGGTATTGTGGGACGAAGCGCAGAAGCTGGCAGGCAAGGACACCGACTACCATCGCCGCGACTTGTGGGAAGCGATCGAGACCGGCGACTACCCGGAATGGGAACTGGGCGTGCAGATCGTGCCCGAGGCCGATGAACACAAGTTCGACTTCGACCTGCTCGACCCGACCAAGCTCATCCCCGAAGAGCTGGTACCGGTGACGCTGCTGGGCAAGATGGTGCTTAACCGCAACCCTGACAACTTCTTTGCTGAAACCGAGCAGGTTGCGTTTTGCCCGGGGCATATCGTGCCGGGTATCGACTTCACCAACGACCCGCTGCTGCAGGGCCGGCTGTTCTCATACACCGATACGCAGATCAGCCGGTTGGGCGGGCCGAACTTCCATGAAATCCCGATCAACCGGCCGGTGGCACCGAACCACAGTGGCCAGCGCGATGCCATGCACCGCATGACCATCGACAAGGGCCGGGCCTCGTACGAGCCCAACTCGATTGATGGCGGCTGGCCGAAGGAAACACCGCCTGCCGCACAGGACGGCGGTTTCGAGAGTTACCAGGAGCGTATCGACGCGCACAAGATCCGCCAGCGCAGCGAGTCGTTTGGCGACCACTTCTCGCAGGCCCGGTTGTTCTTCCAGAGCATGAGCCCGACCGAGCAGCAGCACATCATCAAGGCCTATAGCTTCGAGCTGGGCAAGGTGGAGCGGGAACACATCCGGGCGCGGGAGGTTAACGAGATCCTCGCCAATATCGATCTGAAACTGGCGGCGGCCGTGGCGGCGAACCTGGGGCTACCGGCGCCCAAGCAAGGTACGGTCAAGGTGCAAGGCAGCAAGCTGGCGCAGTCCAAGGCGTTGAGCCAGATGAATCACCCCGGCTCAATAGGCATCAAGGGGCGCAAGATCGCCGTATTGATAGCCGATGGTGTGGATGCAGCGAGTGTCGACCGGCTGGTGAAGGCGCTGGAGGCGCACAGTGCGCGGCCAATGCTGCTGGGGCCGACCTCGGCGCCGGTGAAGGCGGCGGATGGCAAGCAGTTGCCGGTGGATGCGTCGATGGAGGGGATGCCGTCGATCATGTTTGACGGCATTGTCGTGCCCGGGGGTGATGCTGCAACGAATGCCTTGGCGGCCAGCGGATTGGCCAAGCACTTCCTGCTGGAGGGTTACAAGCATCTGAAGGCGTTGGTGTTGACCAAGGACTTGGTCAAAGCGCTGGGGCTCAAGGAAGACAAGGGATTATTGGTGGGGGATGAGCAGAAGACCGTGGATGCGTTTGTGAAAGCGGTCGAGGGGCATCGGGTGTGGGAACGGGAGGCGGCTGCGGAGGCGGTACCGGCCTAAGGCGCGCTTTGCATACCGTCACCGGCAAGCCAGCTCTCACAGGTACATCACTGCTCGTAAGGCTGTACCTGTGGGGGCTGGCTTGCCGGCAATAGGGCTGTAAAGGTTTACTGCTGATGTGGGACCAGAACCACCTGCGCCGGCAGCGAGCGCTGGATTTCATGCTTTTGCTTCAAATCGAACCCGCTGTCGATCTTGCGCACGCGCTTCTCCAGCAACGTCTTCAGCCAAGGTGCATCCTCGGTGCGCGGCACCTGGAACACCACCTCGCATTGGTAACTCACTACATCGGCGGCAATCTCGTCCAGCTGGCGACGCATGGCGCGGCTGTCGGTGGTCTTCAAGGCCACCACGGTGCTGGGCGCAGTTGGGTCGATGATGCGTGCCTTGGGCTTGGCCTCGGCTGCCTTCAGCGCCGCCTCCGCCTTCTCCAGCTCGGCCTTGCGCGCTTGGGTTACAGCGTCGCCACCGGTCACCGCCGGGGCCTGTGGCATGAGCGCACGGGCACGGGCCAGGGCAGTTGCCGCCGCATTCACATCGCCCTTTTGCAGGACGATCTGGCTACGTTGCAGGTAAGCCTCGGCCAGTTGTCGCTGATATTGCTCCAGACGCGCGTCATCGGGCGCCTGGGCCTGCAGGGTCGTCAACTGGTCTTCGGCGGTGGCCAGCTCGTTGCTGGCAATGTTCTGTTGCAACTGCTGCCAGGCATCGGCTTGGGCAGGTGCGGTGGCCTGCTCTACCGGCGCGCTGGAGCAGGCAGCCAGGAACAGGGAAAACGCGGCAACAAGCAGATAACGGGAGGCGAACGGCTTCATTCCTGCGACTCTCTATTTGCGCAAAAAGCGAGCAAGTCTACACCCAGGTGCGCACGCTCGAAAACAGGTCTTACAGACCCTTTACCTGGCAAAAGGTTGCAAGGCGTGCCTGCGCACGCCCTGTGTTCAGCGCTTTGGCAACGCCAGGCTCAGCAAGAATAGCACTGCTGCACAGACCACGATCGACGGCCCTGCTGGGGTGTCCTTGAACCAGGACATGGCCAAACCGCCACAGACGGCGGCGATGCCCAGCAGGCTGGCGCCCAGCGCCATCTGTTCGGGCGAGCGGGCGTGACGCTGCGCCGCAGCAGCGGGGATGATCAGCAGCGAGGTGATCAGCAACACGCCGACGATCTTCATGGCCACGGCTATTACCACGGCAATCAGCAGCATCAGCGCCATGCGCAGGCCGGCCACCGGCAGGCCTTCGACCATGGCCAGTTCTTCGTGCACGGTAACCGCCAGCAGCGGCCGCCACAGCGCGGCAAGCAGCAACAGCACCAGCGCACTGCCGCCGAGGATCCAGGCCAGGTCGGTGGGGCTTATGGCCAGCAGATCGCCGAACAGGTAGGCCATCAAGTCGATGCGCACATCGTGCATGAAACTCAGCACCACCAGGCCCAGTGACAAGGTGCTGGGGGCCAGGATGCCGAGCAAAGTGTCCGAGGCCAATGGCTGGCGTTGCTGCAAGGTCACCAGCAGGATCGCCAGCAACAGGCAGCCGACGGTTACCGCCAAGGCCGGGCTTACGTCCAGCACGAAACCCATTGCCACGCCAAGCAGCGCGGCGTGGGACAGGGTGTCGCCGAAATACGCCATGCGCCGCCACACCACGAAAGAGCCAAGCGGGCCCGCAACGACTGCCAGGGAAAGGCCCGCAAGCAAGGCGTAAAGAAGAAAATCAGCCATGCTTGCAGTGCTCTCCGTGGACATGGTTGCCGGGCGCCACCACCGAGCCGTGCAGGTCGTGGCTGTGGTCGTGGTGGTGGTGGTAAACGGCCAGGCTAGGGGCGTTCTGGCCGAACAGTTCGACGAAGGCCGGGTCGTTGCTGACTTGCTCCGGGTGGCCCGAGCAGCACACGTGGCGGTTCAGGCACACCACCTGGTCGGTGGCGCTCATCACCAGGTGCAGGTCGTGCGACACCATCAATACGCCGCAGCCGTGGCGATCGCGCAGGCGGGTGATGAGGTTGTACAGCTCGGTCTGGCCAACCACGTCCACGCCTTGTACCGGCTCGTCGAGCACCAGCAGCTGGGGCTCGCGCAGCAGCGCGCGGGCCAGCAGCACGCGCTGCATTTCGCCACCGGAAATGGTCTGGATCGGGCTGTCGATGACCTGCTCGGCACCCACTTCCTGCAGCGCCGACAGGGCTGCCGCGCGGTCTACCCCGGGCACCAGGCGCAGGAAGCGCAGCACCGACAGCGGCAGCGTGGCATCGACCTGAATCTTCTGCGGCATGTAGCCAATGCGCAGCTTCGGCTTGCGCCACACCTTGCCGCGGTGCGGTTTGAGCAGACCGAGCACGGCACGTACCAAGGTAGTCTTGCCCGCGCCGTTGGGGCCGATCAGAGTGACGATCTGGCCCGGAGCTACCGACAGGTCGATGCTGTCGAGCACCGCCTCGCCGGCAAAGGTGACGCCGACCTGTTCCAGGCGGATCAGTGCGTCGCTCATGCCGCACTCCGGCAGTTGCCGCACAGCCCCACCACTTCCACGGTCTGGGTCTCTACCGTGAAGCCTACGCCCTTGGCGCTGGTGATGATGGCCTCGCTGATGCTGCTCTGTTCCAGTTCGATGGCCACATGGCATTCACGGCAGATCAGGAACTGCCCCTGATGCACATGCTCCGGGTGGCTGCAGCCGATGAAGGCGTTGAGCGAGGCGATGCGGTGGACCAGGCCGTTTTCCAGCAGGAAGTCGAGGGCGCGGTACACCGTAGGCGGGGCAGCGCGGCGGCCATCCTGCTCGCTGAGCACGGCGAGGATGTCGTAGGCACCCAGCGGCTTGTGGCTTTGCCAAACCAGCTCCAGCACACGGCGGCGCAGCGCGGTCAGGCGCAGGCCCTGCCGCGTGCACAAGGCGTCGGCTTCAGCCAGTGCGCTATGGACGCAATGGGAGTGATCGTGAGGGCGGTTGGCCAGCGGCGTGATGGACATGGGCAGCGACGGTTCTGGATGGAGACGTTATTATGTTACCTGTTTCTCACGACTCGAGTATTCACCGTGTCCCGATTTCTAGCCCTTTTTGTCGTATTCATCGCATGCTCGGCCCAAGCCGATGTGCGCGTGCTGACCAGTATCAAGCCGCTGCAGCAGATTGCCGCTGCCGTTCAGGAGGGTGTCGGCAGCCCTGATGTCTTGCTGCCGCCCGGTGCTTCACCGCACCACTACGCGCTGCGCCCATCCGACGTACGGCGGGTAGGTGATGCCGACTTGCTGTACTGGATCGGCCCGGACATGGAGAACTTCCTGTCACGCGTATTGGGTAGCCGGAGCAAGGCTACCGTGTCTGTGCAGTCGCTGCCGGGCATGAAGTTGCGCCACTTTGGCGAGGACAGTCATTCCCATGAGGAAGCGGACCACGACGATCATGACCACGACCATCGCCCTGGCAGCCTGGATGCGCACCTGTGGCTATCGTCGGTCAATGCGCGGGTAATCGCGGCAAAAATGGCGGCTGACCTGGCCCAGGTAGATCCTGCAAATGCTATCCGCTACCAGAGCAACCTGAACGCCTTCAATGAACGCCTGGATGCACTTGATGGGCGGATCAAGGCGCGGGTGGCCGGCATTGCCGACAAGCCGTACTTCGTGTTCCACGAGGCCTTCGATTACTTCGAGGCAGAATATGGCCTGAAGCACACCGGCGTGTTCAGCGTGGCGTCCGAGGTGCAGCCGGGGGCGCAGCATGTGGCCGCCATGCGCAAACGCTTGCAGGAAGTAGGCAAGACCTGCGTGTTCAGCGAGCCGCCACTGCGGCCGCGGTTGGCCGAAACCCTGACTGCCGGGTTACCGGTGCGTCTGGCCGAGCTGGATGCCTTGGGTGGCACCGATCCGGTGGATGGCAAAGGGTATGAACGCTTGCTGGAGAAGCTGGGCGGTGACCTGGCAGGCTGCCTGGAACAGTTGTAAGCCTGTACCGGCCCCTTCGCGGGTGAATCCGTGCCCACAGGTACTGCGCAGGCCTCAAGGCTGTCGCTATCCCTGTGGGAGCGGGTTCACCCGCGAAGAAGCAGACGTGGTCTACAGAGCGAACGGCAGGTGCAAAGCCACCTGCTGGCGCTGCGCCAGACGCACTTCGAACTCGCTCGGGTCATGGATCATTACATCCATTCCGGCAAAAGACTCCGCCGCAATCAGGCGCGACAGCCAGAAGCGCACGCAGCCTACACGCAACATTTCCGGCCACAGCTCGGCCTCGGCGGCAGTGAACGGCCGCAGCGCCGCATAGGCTGCCAGCAGCGCCTGGGCGCGCGGCATATCGATTGCGCCATGCTCATCCAGGCACCAGTCGTTCACGGTGATGGCGATGTCATACAGCATGGGCCCGGAGCAAGCGTTGTAGAAGTCGATCACGCCGGTCAGGTGGGTGCCTTCGAACATCACGTTGTCGCGGAACAGGTCGGCATGCAGGTTGGCCCTTGGCAGTGCCAGGATCTGTGCCTTGTGCGCGCCGATTTCGTCCAGCGCTGGCTGCAATAGCGCGGCTTGTTCGGCAGTCAGGCGTGGCAGCAACTCGGCACCCGAGGCCAGCATCCAGTCCAGGCCGCGGTCGGTGCGGCGCTCGATGATGTGTTCGCGGGTGGCCAGGTGGATGTGCGCCAGCAGCTCGCCGACCTGGGCGCAGTGCTGGGCGTTGGGGGCCTTGATGTGCTTGCCCGACAGGCGTGGTTGCAGCAATGCAGGCTTGCCGCACAGCTCGCGCAGGCCGTTGCCGTCGCGGTCACGAATGGCATACGGCACCGGCATGTCGGCCGCGTGCAGGGTGTCGAGCAGTTCGATGAAGAACGGCATGTCCTCGCTCGGCCCACGCTCGATCAACGTCAGGACGAACTCCCCCTGTTCGAGGCTGACGAAGAAATTGCTGTTCTCGGTACCGGCGGCAATGCCCTGGAAGTCGAGCAGACGGCCCAGCTCGTACGGCGCCAGAAAGGTTTCCAGCTCAGGCCGGGTCACGGGGGTGAAGACTGACATGATGAAAAATTGCCCATACGGGCACTTCCGCCGGGAAGTGCCGGGTTGATGTGAACGGTGCGCGCGTCAGATTACCACTCGAAGATCTTCCAGGACGGTATCAGCATGTCCGGCTGGTCGGATCGAATGAAATTGGCATCGGTGCCATCGGCGCGTACCAGGAAATAAGGCTTGCCGTTTTTCGGTGTGATCTTGATCGCATACAGGAAACCGTTCTGCCGGTATTCCTGGATGGTTTTGTCGCCTTCCGTGCGAATGGTCACCTCGGGATCGGCCGAGGGGGCGTCGTCCGCCGCCAGGGTGACGACAGGCGTGGTTGCCAACAGGCCGAGCAGTAACAGGCGATTGAGTGTACGCATGATAACCTAGTCCCTTTGTCGTCAATGATTCTGGCTATTCTAGCGCCGGACCCGTCGAAAAGGTTGATTCTGCTCATGAGCCAAGCGCCCCTCGTCCTGGTGGACGGTTCCTCCTACCTGTACCGCGCCTTCCACGCCCTGCCGCCGCTGACCACGTCCAAGGGCATGCCGACCGGTGCGGTGAAAGGTGTGCTGAACATGCTCAAGAGCCTGCGCAAGCAATACCCCGACAGCCTGTTCGCGGTGGTATTCGACGCCAAGGGCGGTACCTTCCGTGATGCCATGTTCGCCGAATACAAGGCCAACCGTCCCAGCATGCCCGACGACCTGCGGGTACAGGTCGAGCCGCTGCATGCCAGTGTCAAGGCACTGGGCTACCCGCTGCTGTGCGTCGAAGGGGTCGAGGCCGATGACGTGATCGGTACCCTGGCGCGCAGCAGCGCCGCCCTGGGCCGCCCGGTGATCATCTCGACCGGTGACAAGGACATGGCGCAACTGGTGGACGGCCACATTACCTTGGTCAACACCATGACGGGTAGCGTGCTGGACGTGGCTGGCGTGCACGAGAAATTTGGCGTCGGGCCTGAACATATCATCGACTTCCTGGCCTTGATGGGTGACAAGGTCGATAACATTCCCGGTGTGCCGGGTGTGGGCGAAAAAACCGCTGTGGGGCTGCTGACGGGTATCGGTGGCGGCCTCAGCGACCTGTACGCCAACCTGGACAAGGTGCCGACATTAACCATTCGCGGCGCCAAGACCCTGCCGGCCAAGCTGGAGGAGCACCGTGACTCGGCGTTCCTTTCCTATGAACTGGCCACCATCAAGTGTGACGTGCCGCTTGATGTCGAGGTCGAGGCGCTGGTGTGCGGTGAGCCCGACCGCGATGCGTTGCTGGCGCTGTACACCGAGATGGAATTCAAGAGCTGGGTCGCCGAGGTGCAGCGCGATGCAGCCAGGGCCGGTGATGACATTGCGCCGGCTGCAGAGCCGGCGGCCAAGGTCGAGCCAAAATACGAAACCATCCTAGACCAGGCGCGTTTCGACGTTTGGCTGGAAAAGCTGCGCCAGGCGCCGCTGTTCGCCTTCGATACCGAGACCACCGGTCTGGACGCCCAGCAGGCACAATTGGTTGGCCTGTCGTTCGCGGTCGAACCGCATGAGGCCGCCTATGTGCCGCTGGCCCACGATTATGAAGGCGCGCCGGCGCAGCTGGACCGCGACGCTGTGCTGCTGGCGTTGAAGCCGCTGCTGGAAGACCCGGGCAAGGCCAAGGTCGGGCAGAACGCCAAGTACGATATCAATATCCTCGCCAACAATTCGCCAGCGATCGAGATGCGCGGCGTGGCCTACGACACCATGCTCGAGTCGTATGTGCTCAACTCCACCGCGACGCGTCACGACATGGACAGCCTGGCGCAGAAGTACCTCGACCACAGCACCATCGCCTTCGAGGACATCGCCGGCAAGGGTGCCAAGCAACTGACCTTCAACCAGATCAACCTGGACAAGGCCGGCCCGTACGCCGCTGAAGACGCCGACATCACTCTGCGCCTGCATCATGCGCTGCAGGCCCGCCTGGCGCAGACGCCGAGCTTGCAGCCGGTGCTGATGGACATCGAGATGCCGCTGGTGCCCGTGCTGGCCAAGATCGAACGCCAAGGCGCACTGGTCGATGCTGCACTGCTGCAGGTGCAAAGCGGTGAGCTGGGCGTGAAGATGGCCGAGCTGGAGCAGCGTGCTTACCAGCTGGCGGGTGAGGAGTTCAACCTCGGCTCGCCCAAACAGCTTGGCGCAATCCTGTATGACAAGCTGGGCATGCCAGTAATGAGCAAGACCGCCAAGGGCCAGCCCTCCACTGCCGAAGCGGTACTCGACGAATTGGCCGAGCAGGGCTACCCGCTGCCTGAGGTGCTGATGCAGTACCGCAGTTTGAGCAAGCTGAAAAGCACCTACACCGATAAATTGCCGGGGCAGATCAACCCGCGCACCGGGCGTATCCACACCTCCTACCAGCAGGCGGTGGCGGCTACCGGCCGGCTGTCGTCGAGCGACCCGAACCTGCAGAACATCCCGATCCGCACCGCTGAAGGCCGGCGTATCCGGCAGGCGTTTGTTGCCAGCCCTGGCTACAAGCTGCTGGCGGCGGACTACTCGCAGATCGAACTGCGCATCATGGCCCACCTGGCCAAGGACGAAGGCTTGCTGCACGCCTTCCGCAACGACCTTGACGTGCACCGTGCCACGGCTGCCGAAGTGTTCGGGGTGGCGCTGGAAGACGTCACTACCGACCAGCGTCGTAAAGCCAAGGCCATCAACTTCGGCCTGATCTATGGCATGAGCGCGTTTGGCCTGGCGAAGCAGATCGGCGTCGACCGCAAGCAGTCGCAGGACTACATCGACCGTTACTTCGCCCGCTACCCAGGCGTGTTGGCCTACATGGAGCGCACCCGCGCCCAGGCGGCCGAGCAAGGCTTTGTCGAAACCCTGTTCGGTCGCCGCCTGTACCTGCCAGACATCAACGCCAAGAACCCGGCCCTGCGTAAAGGTGCCGAGCGCACGGCCATCAACGCGCCGATGCAGGGTACTGCGGCGGACATCATCAAGCGCGCCATGGTCAATGTGGATAACTGGCTGAGCGAGAGCGGGCTGGACGCCCGGGTGATCCTGCAGGTACACGACGAACTGGTGCTAGAGGTGCGTGAGGACCTGGTTCAGCAGGTGAAAGATGAAATTCGCCAGCACATGAGCCAGGCGGCGCAGCTGGATGTGCCGCTGCTGGTTGAGGCAGGAATTGGCGCAAATTGGGACGAAGCTCACTGATTGAGCCGGGAAAGCTGTGTAGGATCTGCGATGTAGGGACGCGGATCCTGGCACCGCTAGTGCCGTTGGTGCTGATGGTTCATCAAACTATCGCAAATAGTTTTCAGGGCTCCGGAACTAAACCGGTGAAGCGGGACTCAGAGTAACTGAATGGCTGGTGAAGCCTTTCGATGCTCCTATGTTGTGTTAAGTGTTGGCAGATATCTGGACCCCGCCCTAGCGGTCCGGACTTGGACCCCGAACTTCCCCCTCCCCATACGAAGTCCGGGGTTTTTTTTGCCCGAAATTTGGTCAGGCCGTGCTGACCTCATCGCCGACAAGCCAGCCCCCGCCCAGGTATCACCGCCCTTGAGGCCTGTGCTGTACCTGGGGGAGCCGGCTGCCGGCGATAGGGCCCTCAAACAGCTGGCTTGTCTTCCAGCTCCATCCAGCCCGCCAGCACCCGGTAGGCTTCCTCAACGCCCAAACGCTTGGGCGCCGAGAACAGCTGGATGGTCACGCCATCGCCCCAGCCCTTTCTGATTTCCGACTGCACCTTCAGCAGGGTGTTCTTGCCGGCGCCGTGGGTCAGCTTGTCTGCCTTGGTCAACAGGATGTGCATCGGCATGCCGCTGGCCTTGGCCCAGTCGAGCATCATCTTGTCGAAGTCGGTCATTGGATGGCGCACGTCCATCATCAGGATGATGCCGCGCAGGCACTCACGGCTGCCCAGGTAGGCTTCCAGGTGTTTCTGCCAGTGCTGCTTCAGTGGAATCGGTACTTTTGCATAACCGTAGCCGGGCAGGTCGACCAAACGCCGTTCATCGTCCAGACTGAAGAAATTCAACAGCTGGGTGCGCCCTGGGGTTTTCGAGGTTCGCGCTAGGCTGGCATGAGTCAGGGTGTTGAGGGCGCTGGATTTGCCGGCGTTAGAACGGCCGGCAAAAGCCACCTCGTAACCCTGGTCGTCCGGGCATTGTTCGACCTTGGCTGCGCTGAGGGCGAATTTGGCTTTCTGGCAGAGGCCGAGGATGGGGTTCTTGACTTGCATGGGATTTCCGATGTGGGTGTTGCCAAAGCCTAGGCCGGCAAGCGGTGTCGTTTCCGTTTGGCTGACAGAAGTATATAATGCCCCAGTTTTTGTGTGCCCATTCTCCCAGCGAAGGAGAGCGGGCATGGGGTGCCGAACTATAGCTTGCGCATCAGAACGCAGCGCGTCCCCCAACCCTGTCAGGTCGTTTCGCCTGGCGAAAAGGCTGCTAGCTGTCGGTATGTTCCTGCCGTATTTCAGCGCACAGGCTACACAGGATCCCGAGGTGTTGTACAACCGCACGTGTGCGGCCTGTCACACCGGGCAGTTGCCACAGGCACCCAGGCAGGGTGACCGGGCAGCTTGGGAGCCAAGGCTGGCGCAGGGCATGGATGTACTGGTGAAGCATGTAACCCAGGGTTTCAAGGCTATGCCGCCGCGTGGATTGTGCATGGACTGCAGTGCCGAGGACTACCGTTTGGTCATCCTTTGGATGAGCGGCAGTCCCGATACATAACATTTCACCCTTAGCCGTGTTGGATTAGCTGATGAACAAACTAGTCGTGAGTCTGCTGTTGACCCTGGGTGTCGCAGGTGCGGCCACTGCTGCGCAACCTGTCAAAGGCGATGCCGCCGCCGGTCAGGCCAAGACGGCCGTCTGTGGCGCCTGCCACAACCCCGACGGCAACAGCCTGGCACCGAACTTTCCGAAACTGGCCGGCCAGGGCCAGCGTTACCTGGAAAAACAACTGCACGACATCAAGTCGGGCAAACGTACCGTGCTGGAGATGACCGGCATGCTGACCGCGTTCAGCGACCAGGACCTGGCCGACATCGCGGCCTACTTCGCCAGCCAGAAAGGCAGCGTGGGCGCCGCCGATCCCAAACTGGTTGAGCGTGGCCGCGCGCTGTTCAACGGCGGCGACCTGGAGAAAGGCATGCCTGCCTGCACCGGCTGCCACTCGCCCAATGGCGCGGGTATCGCGCTGGCCGGCTTCCCGCACTTGGGTGGGCAGCATTCGCAGTATGTGACCAAGCAGCTGACCGACTTCCGTGAAGGCAATCGGACCAACGATGGCGACGCCATGACCATGCGCACCATCGCCGGTAAGCTGAGCAACCACGACATCGAAGCGTTGGCCAGTTACATCCAGGGCCTGCATTAACTTTCAGTTAATGTTGTAGGCCAATGATGAAAGGGCGGCCGGGCCGCTCTTTTTTCAGTCCGCAGCCGTTACACTACAGAACTCACGCCGTTGCCGGCCTGTCTCAATACGGGTCGCGTAGAGGCGACTTTCGACTGCTCAGGAGTAAAGCATGCGTAAACTGATTCTCAGCGCCGCGCTGGTCGCCGCCAGCGTGTTCGGTATGACTGCCGTGCAGGCCGCCGAGCCTGTTGCAGGCAAGGAATACATCGAGCTGAGCAACCCTGTTCCGGTTTCCGTGCCTGGCAAGATCGAAGTGGTCGAGCTGTTCTGGTACGGCTGCCCACATTGCTACCACTTCGAGCCGACCATCAACCCATGGGTTGATAAACTGCCCCAAGATGTCAACTTCAAGCGCGTACCGGCGATGTTTGGCGGCCCATGGGACGCCCATGGCCAGATGTTCCTGACCCTCGAAGCCATGGGTGTCGAGCACAAGGTGCACGCTGCGGTGTTCGATGCCATCCAGAACCAGCACAAACGCCTGACCGACCCGCAGGACATGGCCGACTTCCTCGCTACCCAGGGTGTGGACAAGGACAAGTTCCTCGCCACCTTCAACTCGTTCGCCATCAAGGGCCAGGTCAACCAGGCCAAGGAACTGGCGAAGAAGTACGAAATTACTGGGGTACCGAGCATGGTGGTCAATGGCAAGTACCGCTTCGACCTGGGTACCGCTGGCGGGCCGGAAGGCGTGCTGAACGTCGCCGACCAGCTGATCGACAAGGAGCGCGCCGCCAAGTAGGCGGCGTAACCCATGCCCCGCTTCAGAACCACGCGAGGCATTGGCCTGCACCAGCCGCAGGTCAACGAGCATCACCTGCAGGCCTCTGGCCTGCCCCAGGATGGTCGCCTGCGGCTGCTCAGCTTCAACATCCAGGTCGGCATCAGTACCGAGCGTTACCGGCACTACCTGACCCGCAGTTGGCAGCACTTGCTCCCGCACAATGGGCGTGCCGGCAACTTGCAGAAAATCGGTGATCTGCTCGGCGACTTCGACCTGGTGGCGCTCCAGGAAGCCGATGGGGGCAGCCTGCGCTCCGGTTATGTCAACCAGGTCGAGCACCTGGCTCATCTGGGGGCCTTCCCCTACTGGTACCAGCAACTCAACCGCAATCTCGGGCGTTTTGCCCAGCACAGCAATGGCGTGCTCAGCCGCTTGAAGCCCCAGTTGCTCGAAGACCATCCGCTACCAGGGCCGGCCGGGCGCGGGGCGATATTGGTGCGTTTTGGCGAGGGCGAAGATGCACTGATCGTGGTGATGATGCATCTGGCACTCGGCGCCAAGACCCGCGCCTTGCAGCTGGGCTACATTCGCGAGCTGATTGGCGGTTATCGCCACCAGGTGCTGATGGGCGATATGAACACCCATGCAACAGACTTGCTGGAGCACTCGCCGCTGCGTGATCTGGGTCTGATCGCGCCGCAAGTCGAGGCCACCTTCCCCAGCTGGCGGCCTCAGCGTTGCCTGGATCATATTCTGCTCAGCCCAAGCCTCACGCTGGAGCGTGTCGAGGTGTTGGCCCGACCAATATCCGACCACCTTCCCGTTGCTGTCGAGATTCGATTGCCTGATGCATTGACTGTGGATACGCTGCCGGTTTTGAGCTAATTGCCATCACCGTTTGCGGAACCGGGCATGACTGAAGACGCTGAGCGCTGGAAAGAAAAATACCTTAAGAGCATCGAGCAGCAGGAAAAGCTCGAACGGCGTTGGAACGCCCGCCTCGACCTGCTGCGGCGCGGTCTGGTGCGCAGTACCCTGGCGGCCGAAGGTAGCGACAAGGTGGTGGACCAGTGCATGAAGGAAATGCGCGAGGTTATCCGCAGCGACAACATGGACGCTGGCCTTGCCGGGTTGATTCCACGTCTTGAAAAAGCGGTGCTGGACTCGGAACAGCGCCGGGAAACGCGCATGAACCAGGTTGGTGATGCGCTGACCGCGCTGGTTGGCCAGTTGCAGAGCCTACCGCTGCCCAACGATATCTCGCGGCCGTTGAAAAAACTGGCGAAGAAGCTCGACGGCGGCGTCGCCCAGTCCCGTGACCTGCCGCCATTGCTGGGGGAGTTGAGCGGTTTGCAGGGCCGCGCGCTATCGGCCCTGGGTAAGCCGGGCGAAGAAATCCGTCCCGGCTTTCTGCAGCGTTTGTTCGGTAACCGTGAGGATGATGCCCAAGGTGAGCCAGAGCCGGCCCCCGTGCCAGTGCCTGGTGCCGAGACGCCGCCCCCGGCAGCATCGAGCCCTGTCGAGGCCCTGCCGGCTGACGACGTCGATGCTCTGCAACCCCTGCCAACTGCGCCCCCTGCAGCCGAGCTGGCCATGGCGCCCGGGCCGGAGCTGGAGGCAGCAGGCCCGGCACTGATCGAAACCATCGAGCCCCCGCTCGCTTTATCGGTACCGCCACAACCGGACGCAGAACCAGCAGCGCAGGCCGCCGCTAGCGACCCATTGGCTGAGCAAGAGCTGGTGCAGACGCCTGAGGAAGTCCTTGGCGAAGATGAGCCCTATGCCCTGCCCTACGCGGTAGAGCCGCCCTACAGCCAGGTGGCCGCTCACATCGAGCAGACCCTGATCGGCCTGCTCGACGACCTCAGCCTGCCTGAGCGACACAAGGCCCAGGCCCTGGAAATGCGCGAACGGGTTGCCCGCGGGCTGAACTGGTATGAGCTGATCCCGGTGCTGGATGACTTGGCGGTGCTGATGCTGGCGATCACCGACAGTGGCCAGCACGAATTTGAAGCTTACCTGCAGCAACTCAACGAACGCCTGGAAGGTTTCCAGAGCCACCTGCATGAGGCCAGCGCCGGCCACGCCGACAACAGTAGTGCTGCCCGCGAGCTGGATACCCAGTTGCGCGAACACGTCGACGGGCTGCAAAGCAGTGTGCTAGGTGCCGCCGACGTGGACAGCCTGAAGCACATCCTGGAAAACCGTCTGGAAGGCCTGCTGGTGACCATGGATGAGCACAAGCTTGAGCGCGACCGCCGCGAGCAGGACCTGGCAGGCCGCCTGCAAGGGCTCTCGGAGCGGGTGGCGAACATGGAACACGAGGCGCTTGGCTACCGCGAGCACCTGGAGGAGCAGCGGCAGAAGGCCCTGCTCGATCCGCTCACTGGCCTGCCCAACCGTGCGGCCTGGAGCGAGCGGGTTGAGCGTGAAATGGTTGAGTGGCAGGAGAATGGCGGTCACCTGGCGATGGCGATCCTCGATCTGGACCACTTCAAGCGTATCAACGACAGCTACGGGCATCTGGCTGGTGACAAAGTGTTGAAGATCGTCGCCGATCAGTTGCGCAAACGCTTGGGTGCTCGTGACTTCATCGCCCGATTTGGCGGTGAGGAATTCGTCCTGCTCTTGCCGCAGACACCACCCGCTGCAGCTGCCCAGATGGCGGAAGTGCTGCGGGCCACGGTCGAAGCCTGCCCGTTTCACTTCAAGGGTGAAAGGGTGGTAATCACCACTTCGATCGGGCTGGCTGCATTCCACTCCGGGGAGCGCGCCGACCAAGTGCTCAAACGTGCCGATACAGCGTTGTACCGGGCCAAGGACCAGGGCCGCAATCGCGTGCAACAGAACTAGCCGGCCAGCGCAGAGCCACGGCAGGCGCGGCCGTGGCGAGCACGTTATACTGTAGCGCTCATACGCCGAGGCCACTGACGTGCTTTCCACGCTTAAAAAAACCCTGATTTATTCCTTGCTGTTGGCTGTCGCCGGCTGCTCGACCGGCCTGCGCATCGACCGCAGTCACCCTTCGGCCAATCAGGACAACCGCATCCAGTTCGTTGTGCTGCATTACACCAATGCTTCGCTGGAGCGTTCACTGGCGCTGCTCACTCATGGCGAGGTCAGCAGCCATTACCTGATCGGCGATGGTCCGGCGACGGTGTACCAACTGGTGGACGAAAGCCGGCGCGCCTGGCATGCCGGTGATAGCCAATGGCAAGGGCGCACGTGGTTGAATTCCTCGTCCATCGGCATCGAAATCGTCAATCCGGGTTTCACCGACACCCCGAACGGTCGGGTTTGGCACCCTTACAGCGAGGCGCAGGTCGAGGCGTTGATCGCACTGCTCAAGGACATCGTCAAACGCAACAACATCGAGCCGCGTCATATTATCGGTCACAGCGACATTGCCCCGCTGCGCAAGCTTGACCCAGGCCCGTTGTTCCCATGGAAGCGCTTGGCCGATGCTGGCCTGGGGATCTGGCCGGATGCCAATGCCGTGGCCCGTCAACAGGCCTATTTCAGCGTCAACCCGCCCAGCATTGGCTGGTACCAGCAGGAGCTGGCACGCTTTGGCTACCAGATCGAGCAGACCGGCGTGCTGGATGTGGCCACCCGCCATGTGATCGCCGCGTTCCAGATGCGCTTCCGCCCGCAGCGCTTCGATGGCATGCCGGATGCGCAGACGGCGGCGATGCTGCAGGTGCTTAACCGCATGCGTTGATTCGCAGCCCAGGGCTGCTCACACCACAAACGAGCGAAGCGCCAAACGGTGAGGGTGATTATTGATTCAGTTGCTATACCTTAGTAATCAACTGGATGCCCTTGATGTCAGCACTCATCACCCTGCTGCGCCAAATTTTCTACCGTCCCTGGATGCTGGCCACTTTGGCGGCGTTGGCCAGCGCCGCGCTGTTGCTCTCCGCCAGCATCGGCATTGCCCTGCAACAGATGAAGCAAAGTGAGAGTGAGCAGATGAATGCCCAGGGCGAGCGGTTTCTCGACCGCCTTGAGCAGGTGTTCGGCCAATTGCGCGAGGGTGTCGACCTGTTGCAGGCACAGCCGTTGCGCGGCTGTAGCCCGGCGATGCTGGCTGCCTTGCAACAGGTAGGCCTGAGTTCGCGGTTCATCTACGAAGCAACCTATGTGGATGGTGACATTGCTTGCTCCAACCGCGGTAACGAGCGCGCATTCGTGCCACTGCGGCCGCCGGACATCCAGGGCCCGACCTACAGCTACTGGCTCAACACTACCACCGAGCCGAACGAGAACCTGGCTGCTTTGATGCTGGGCCGGGGCAAATTCCTGGTATCCACATCGCGCGGGCACCTGACTGATGTTGTCGACCTGCCCCCGGGCGGCAGCCTGGTGGTAGTGCTGGATAACGGCGCCCGGGCTATCCCGGTGCTGGGCCCGCCCCAGGTATGGCCACCGCCGTCAGCCTGGTCAACCAGCCACAAGTCGCTGCTCGAACTCAGTGACCGGTTGATCTACCGTATGCCAACCAAGTCGCCGGATTATCAACTGGTGCTGATTGCCCCGCGGGCCAGCCTACCGCTGCGGATGAATGGCATGCTTTGGCTGCTGTTCCCTGGTAGCGTGCTTGCGGCCTGCTGCATAGGGTGGCTGGTGTTGCAGTTGATCCTGCAGCGGCGATCGATGAGCTCGGAACTGCAGCATGCCTTGCGCCGTGGCGAACTGCAGGTGCTTTATCAGCCAATCATCGAACTCGACAGCCGGCGCTGCGTGGGGGCTGAGGCCCTGGTGCGCTGGCGCCGCCCCGACGGCTCGCTGACCAGCCCCGACCTCTTCATTCCGCTGGCCGAGAACACCGGGCAGATTCGCCAGATCACCGACTTTGTCCTGCAACGCGTACTTGAACAACTGGGTCAGCTACTGCGCTCGCACCCCAAACTGTACATATCGGTGAACCTGGCGGCCTGCGATGTGATGGTGCCGCGTATTGGCCGGGTAGCGGCGCGCCTGTTGGCCTTGCATCGGGTGGCGGCCAGCCAGATTGCCTTCGAAGTGACAGAGCGCGGCCTGATCGACGTGGTGGTGGCTCGTGACAACCTGCAAGCATTGCGTGCCGTGGGGCACCAGGTGCTGATCGATGATTTCGGAACCGGTTACTGCAGCCTGGCCTACCTGCAGACCTTGCCGGTGGACTGTCTGAAGATCGACAAGGCGTTCATCGATGCCCTCGGCCATGATGCAGCCAGTAGCGGAGTTGCCCCGCATATCATCCGCATGGCCCATGACCTCCACCTGCGGGTGATTGCCGAAGGAATCGAGTGTGAGGACCAGGCGGTACTGCTGAATAGCGAAGGCGTCAATTACGGGCAGGGCTGGCTGTTTGCCCGGCCATTGAACGCCCGGCAGTTTGCCGAGCTTGTCAGCCGTGGCCATCTGCCGCGACGGGTAGAACACTGACTAATCAGCACCGGCCCCTCGCGGACTTGTCGGCGATGAGGCCGGAGCAGGCGATACTCATACCGGCAGGGCCATATAGAACTGGGTACCCTGCCCGGGCCGGGAGAACACGCCCATGCGCCCACCATGCAGTTGCACGATTTCCTTGCACAGCGCCAACCCCAGCCCTGCCCCACCTTTCTTGCGGCCTACCTGCACGAAGGGCTCGAAAATACGCCCTTGCTGACCATAGGCAATACCCTCGCCATTATCCTCGACGCTGATGATTACCCGCTCCGCATGCCGCCGGGCATGCAGGCGGATGCGCCCGCCGCTGGCGGTGTGGCGGATGGCGTTGTGCAACAGGTTGTCCAGCACCCGGTCGAGTTGGGCCAGATCGGCCTGGATGCGCGGCAGTGGTGGTTCCAGTTCCTTGATCAACTCGATCTGCTTATGTGCGGCCTGCTCGGCAAAACGCAGTTGCGCGCGCGCTATCAGCTCGTCGATGGCGCAGGGTGCCAGCTCGAGTTTTTGCAACCCGCTCTGGTAGCGCGAGAAGTTGAGCAGGTCGTTGATCAGCTGGGTCAGCCGCTGCATTTCCTCGCCGATGGTTTCCAGCAGGTCGTTCTCGCGCGCCTCGGGCGGGAACTTGATCCGCTCACGCAGCAGGCCGAAGGCCATGTGCATGCCGGTTACCGGTGTGCGCAATTCATGAGAGGCGCGCAGTACGAATTCGCTGCGAACGCGCTCGAAGGCACGCTGCTCTGTCACATCGTGCAGCACCATCACCGCACCAAGGATAGGCCCCTGCGGGTGGCTAACCGGGGTCAGGCTGTAGGTAAGCAGGCGGCTTTCCTCATCCACCTCCATGTTCAGGTCGTCTGGCGGGCGGTCGAGGCTGCCGCCGCGCAGCACCTGGCGCAGTTGCTGTTCCAGCTCCGGTCGCTGCAAGGCTTCGGCCAGGCTACTGCCTACGCGGCTGTCGTTCCAGCCCAGTTGGCGCTGGGCCACCGGGTTGAGGTGTTCCAGACGGCCTTGACGGTCGATGATCAGCAGGCCGTCGTCGATGCTGTCGAGCACCGCCTGCAAACGCTGCTGACCGGCCAGTAGTTCGTCGATGTTGGTTGCCTGGTGCTTGCGCAAGGCATCAGCCATTAGGCCGAAGCGGCGGGTCAGCAGGTTAAGCTCGGTGGCCTGGGTGACTGGCAGGGTAACGTCGAAATTGCCTTTGCCGAGTTGGTCGGCAGCCTTGGCCAAGGCCTCGATTGGCTGGCCGAAACGCCGGGCGATGTTGTGTGCGGTGACAAAGCCCAATACCAGCACCACCAGGCCCATCAGGCCAAGGACGCCGCTGACCAGCAGGGCCTGATCGCGGGAGCGTTCCTCGCTACGGGTGATGAGTTCCAATGCCTGTTTATGGGAGTCGATCAGGTCAGTGCGCACCTGGTTGAACGCGGCCCCCAGCGGCTGGTCGACACCCATGCTGCGGGCCGGCGCGGGGCTGTCGCGGTAGGCCTGGAGGAACGTCTGGTAGTTGCTGCTGGCTTTGCTGAAACCGGTGCGTTCGCCGCCTTGCTCCAACCCTTGGTTGAGCAGGTTCTGGAAGTTGTCCTGCAGCAACCGCAGGCTTTCCGGAGCGGTGTCTTCATCGAGGATAAGGGTCAGCTGTTCGCCCAGGTTCTGTCGCAGCTTCAGCCCTACCTCCAGGGCATGGGTGGTGTCTTGCACCAGTCGCTGTTGCACGGTGGCCATCTGCAGCACGCTGACCAGGCCCAGCAGCAGCCCGAGCAACGCCACCGTGACCAGGGCCGAGATGCTGAGGAAAAGCCGCGTGCGCAGCTTCATGGGTGGCCACTTCACAGGTTGTACTGCTTGCGTTTGCGGTACAGGGTCGACGCGTCGATGCCCAAGGTCTTGGCCGCTTGGTCGAGCGTATCGCTGGCGGCCAGTACGGCTCCGATGTGGGCGCGCTCCAGTTCATCCAGGCTAAGCGCGGCACCCACGCGCGGGGCATTGCCAGTGGGTTGTTCGCCCATGCCCAGGTGGGTGATCTCCACCCGTTCCTGTGGGCAGATGATGCTTGCCCGTTCTATCACGTTGCGGAGCTCGCGAATGTTGCCGGGCCAGCGGTAATTGAGCAGGGCTGTGCGAGCCTCATCACTGAAGCCTCGGGCGGGACGGGAGTACTCCTTGACGAAGCGGGCAAGGAAGCGGTCTGCCAGGGTCAGGATATCTTCACTGCGCTCACGCAGCGGCGGCAGATGCAGGGTGATGACGTTCAGGCGATACAGCAGGTCTTCACGGAAGCGGCTTTCGCGCACCATTTCTTCAAGGTTCAGGTTGGTGGCAGCCAGGATTCGCACGTCGGCACGGCGGGTAACCGGGTCGCCGACGCGCTCGTATTCCTTGTCCTGGATGAATCGCAGCAGCTTGGGTTGCAAGGTCAGCGGGAAATCGCCGATCTCGTCGAGGAACAGTGTGCCGCCATCAGCCTGGCTGACCCGCCCCAGGGTGCTCTCGCTGGCACCGGTGAAGGCGCCGCGGGTATGGCCGAACAGTTCGCTTTCCATCAGTTCGGCGTTCAGCGATGGGCAGTTGATGGTCACGCAGGCTTTGCGCGCACGCTTGCTCCAGCCATGGATGGCGCGGGCCAACTCGCCTTTACCGGTGCCGGACTCGCCAAGAATCAGAATGTTGGCGTCTGTGGTGGCAACCTGGCGGGCGGTTTCCAGCACCGCCATCATCGCCGGGCTGTGCGAGTCGAGCCCATCCTTGGGTTTGCGCACTTCACCTTCCAGCGCCTCAAGGCGTGCAGAGAGCTGGCGCACTTCCAATTGCTTGGCGGTGGCCAGGCGTAACTGGTCGGGGCTGCACGGCTTGACCAGGTAATCGGCGGCACCGGCCTGGATGGCGTCTACTGCGGTGTCGATCGCCGAGTGCGCGGTGACGATCACCACTCGCATCCACGGGGCCTGGATACGCATCTGCGCCAGTACATCCAGCCCGTTGTCTTCACCCAGGCGCAAATCGAGAAAGCACAGGTCGAATACCTGGCGCTGTAACAGGGTTTCGGCCTGGGCAGCGCTGTTGGCCGTGGCCACGCTGTAGCCCTCGTCCTCCAGGCAATAGCGGAAGGTGCGCAGGATCGCGGACTCGTCATCCACCAGCAGAATGCGGCCTTGGTTGTCCTGGGCTGATTCCATTTCCTGCGCTCCTTTGAGATAGATCTGTATTTAGTGTGGGAAAAATCGGGCAAGTTGCATGGTCAATTCTGAAGGATTCTGTCCTTTGCATGCTAGCCAATGGCCAAATGATGCCTGCAACCCGCGTTTTTCCAATGATTTGCTTAGAGGTACGCGGTGGCACATTGGTTGCGAGGATTTTCACCTTTTGCCCAAAAGGAGCCACTGCCATGCCCTTTCCCCTGCCTAGAGCCGTGTTGGCAGCCACCCTGCTGACAGTATTTACCCCGGCATTCGCCGAGCCGGTGCAGGACGCCCGTCTGGAAGGCGCGCTGCAAACTGCCTTGTCACTGAACCGCATGCTCAACCCGTTCCGCATCAAGGTCGAGGTGGATGGCAAGCAAGCGCGGCTTTCCGGTGAGGTAGAGAACAACGTCGAGCGGCAGTTGGCCGAGGATGTGGCGCGGGCTACCCACGGCATCGAACAGGTGGATAACCAATTGCAGGTCAATCCCGAACTGGTGGAGCGCCCGCTGGAACTGCGTGCCTACGCCCAGAGGCTGGAGGACGCCACCCTGGCGGCGGTCATCCGGGCACGGCTGTTGTGGAGTCGCACCACCGAGAAGGCACCCATAGACGTGCAGAGCAACCAAGGCGTGGTGACGCTGCGTGGCCGGGTCGATAGTGCTGAGGCCAAGGAGCTGGCGGGCGTGGTGGCGCGTACCACCGACGGGGTGTATCTGGTCAACAACCTGGTCAGCCTGGATACCGCCGCCATGGCCAAGGCGCGGCAATCCCCCGTCGGGGCGCCCGAGGGGCCGCAGCCAAGCGACAGCTGGATCATCGACAAGGTCCAGAACAGTTACCGCTTCAGCCGCAACCTGGATGGCCTGAACCTGAAAGTGGCCAGCGTGGACGGCATGGTGCGGTTATCGGGAGAGGTAGTCAGCGCCGAGCAGAAAACCATCGCGGTAGATATCGCCCGCGAAATCATCGGCGTGCGTGGGGTGGATGCCGACCTGCTGAAGGTGGCGACCAAGGTCGAAGGCTGATCGTGCAATTCGCACGACCCCATGGGCGGCATCGTGCAGTATACGTCCTTGGCGGTTTTGGTGGGTGTCATTAAGTCATTGTTTTTAAAGGATTTTATTTAATTTCAAAGACTGGCATGCAGGCTGCAATTACCTGTTCAGGTTTGAACAAAAATTACAGCAGGAGGAGCCGGCATGAACCGCCAATCCGTCAACCGCTCGCAGATCGCCGCACTGCCTCTTCGCCAGATGCTGTCCCTCGGCATGGCGCTGCTGCTGACTCTGGCCGCTGGCCTGTTCTATTACAGCTGGCAGACCGCGCGCCTGGCCGAGCAAGTGGCAGCGCAGACTGCCTTGTTGACGCAGATTCAGGCAACCCGTGCCAATACTCTGGTCAAGGCCGCAGAGCCAGTATCTGGCGGCCGGGCCACTGCTTCGCCGACCACTGTGGAAAATGTCGTACCCCAGGACCGTTGGGTGTTCTGATCCACTGGCCGAACCGATTCCGCAAAAGAAAGGAGAATCACCATGCTGAGCTGGGCTATCACTTTCCTCATCATCGCCATTGTCGCCGCTGTACTGGGCTTTGGTGGTATCGCCGGCGCCGCGACGGGTATCGCGAAGATTCTGTTCATTGTCTTCCTGGTGCTGTTCGTAGCTTCTTTCTTCTTTGGACGTGGACGAGGTTGAAAATGAGCAGGAAGCTCCGTTCAGCCCTGGCTGCCGCCCTGTTACTGGGTAGCAGCGCGGCGGCGATGGCGGCCAATGACGGCCAGGTCCGGGTCGACCAGTTGCTCGGCTCGGACCCTGAGTACCGGGAAACCTGGCAGGACACGATCAAGGGCGAGGAACGCCTGCCTGATTGGGTGGTCAATCTGACCGGCAGTGCCCAGCAGCAAATGTCCGCAGTTACCGAAGAGGGTGACAAGTACTTGGTCGGCCCGTTGTGTGAGGCTGAGGACAAGTGCACCTTCAAACGCCTGATCGTGGCGTTCAGCTGGGACAAGGATGATGCCTACGGGATGCTCGTAGAGGTACCTGAAGGCTTGCCGAAGGACAAGTCGCCTACCCGACATGCGCAATACCGTTGGATAGGCGAGCCCGACGATGGCATGAAGGCCATGCTGCAGGAGCAGCTCAAGCGTGATCCGAACTGGTACTGAGCGGTTAGTGCCGGTACCCAAGAAAGGTCACGCACTGTCACGTAATAGAAGCTGAACCTTTCTATAGTTCAGCCTTCTATGATGCGCCGCCTCGAGGAGGGGCAGCACATGACCATGGGGCCGGGCTGTTCTGATTGTTGCAGGATCGGAGTGGCCTAGGGGTACAGGGAGTGCCTCCAGCGATGGGCCGGGTCAGGAAAGGCGGAATCGGAAGCATCAGGTCGGCGGTGTCAAGGGACACCATGCCAGACCTGACTTCCGAGGAGCCATGTAGGTTCTATCGCTTTGCTTGCGCGTTTTTTCCTTTGGGACACATTTTGTCTCGACCGTACATCAAATTTTTTTCTTACCCCGTACTGCTTGTTCAAGCGGTATTTCGGCCATTCGGATTGTCGAACAAGCCATCTTCAATGCCCTTTGTGTACCGCTGATTCTGCCGAAATATGGCGGTTTGGTCTTGTTCGGGATTCCGAACGTTATAAATCAAGCACTTGCGACACCCCTGAGGTGCCATAAAACAGTATGCACAAACGGTATGGGGTATGCGTTTCCGGCATTAGATTTCCCACCTTGCCATCGCAATAGTTGCCGCCTTTTTCGCTGGCCAGAGCGCCCTGTCGCTCGCCTGCGGTGTCCTTACATGAAGTCGCCGGGTGAAACATTGCTGCCCGTGACCTGGCCACGGCTGTGTCACGCACGTTTCCGCCAAGCGCCATGACCACTAGAACAAAGGGTAAAGACATGAAGAAGGCAAAACTGAGCCTCGCTTGGCAGATCGTCATCGGTCTGGTCCTGGGCGTTGCAATCGGCGCGCTGCTGAACCACTTCAGCGCAGAAAAGGCCTGGTGGATCAGCAATGTCCTCCAGCCCGCCGGTGACATCTTCATTCGCCTGATCAAGATGATCGTCGTCCCGATCGTGATTTCGTCGCTGATCGTGGGTATCGCCGGGGTTGGCGATGCGAAGAAACTGGGCAGCATCGGCCTGAAGACCATCATCTACTTCGAAGTGGTGACCACCATCGCCATCGTCGTCGGCTTGGTTCTGGCCAACCTGTTCCACCCGGGCGCCGGTATCGACATGAGCACCCTGGGTACCGTGGACATCTCCAAGTACCAGGCGACTGCGGCCGAGGTACAGCATGAGCATGCGTTCATCGAAACCCTCCTCAACCTGATCCCGTCGAACATCTTCGCTGCGCTGATGCGTGGTGAAATGTTGCCGATCATCTTCTTCTCGGTGATGTTCGGCCTGGGCTTGTCGAGCCTGCAGGCAGAGTTGCGCGACCCGCTGGTGCGGACCTTCCAGGCCGTATCGGAAACCATGTTCAAGGTCACCCACATGATCATGAACTACGCCCCGATCGGCGTGTTCGCCCTGATCGCCGTGACCGTGGCCAACTTCGGCTTCAGCTCGCTGCTGCCGCTGGCCAAGCTGGTACTGCTGGTGTACTTCGCCATCGCCTTCTTCGCGTTCATGGTGTTGGGCCTGGTTGCTCGCCTGTTCGGCTTCTCGGTGATCAAGATCATGCGCATCATGAAAGATGAACTGATCCTCGCCTACTCCACCTCCAGCTCGGAAACCGTGCTGCCGCGGGTGATCGAGAAGATGGAAAAGTACGGTGCACCGAAGTCGATCTGTTCGTTCGTGGTACCGACCGGCTACTCGTTCAACCTTGACGGTTCGACCCTGTACCAGAGCATCGCGGCCATCTTCATCGCCCAGCTGTACGGTATCGACCTGTCGTGGAGCCAGCAGCTGCTGCTGGTGCTGACCCTGATGGTCACCTCCAAGGGTATTGCCGGGGTCCCGGGTGTGTCCTTCGTGGTGCTGCTGGCTACCCTGGGCAGCGTGGGCATTCCGCTGGAAGGCCTGGCCTTCATCGCCGGTGTAGACCGCATCATGGACATGGCCCGTACTGCGCTGAACGTCGTGGGCAACGCTTTGGCTGCATTGGTCATTGCTCGCTGGGAAGGCATGTACGATGCGGCGAAGGGCGAGAAGTACTACGCCTCGCTGATGACTGAAAAGCGGGAAGCCGCAGTGGTTGGCGAAGCTGCCAAGCGCTGAGCCTGATGGCTGCCTGACCAAGAGCCCCGACTTGTCGGGGCTTTTTGTTGTCTGCGATTCTCCAGGCCTTCGTGGTTCTCTGTAGGCGCGAGGTCGCCAGTCAGGGGCTGCGATACGCTATCATTCGGGCATTTTTCAGGGGGAACACTCGGATGCTCAACGGCCTTTGGCTCGGCTTTTTCCTGGTGGCGGCGGTGTCCGCCATGGCCCAATGGCTGGTAGGCGGCAACGCAGGCATTTTTGCAGCGATGGTCGAGAGCATCTTCGCCATGGCCAAGCTGTCGGTCGAGGTGATGGTGCTGCTGTTCGGCACGCTGACCCTGTGGCTGGGCTTTCTCAAAATCGCCGAAAAGGCCGGTATCGTCGAATGGCTGGCCAAGGTGCTGGGCCCACTGTTTGCCCGCCTGATGCCGGAAGTGCCGTCGGGCCACCCGGCCTTGGGCCTGATCACCATGAACTTCGCGGCCAATGGCCTGGGCCTGGACAACGCTGCCACGCCGATCGGCCTGAAGGCCATGCGCGCGCTGCAGGAGCTGAACCCCAGCAGCACCACGGCGAGCAATGCGCAGATCCTGTTCCTGGTGCTCAACGCCTCGTCGCTGACCCTGCTGCCGGTGACCATCTTCATGTACCGCGCCCAGCAAGGCGCGCCCGACCCAACCATGGTGTTTCTGCCAATCCTGCTGGCCACCAGTGTCTCGACGCTGGTTGGCTTGCTGTCGGTTGCGGTGATGCAGCGCCTGCGCCTGTGGGACCCGGTGGTGCTCGCCTACTTCATCCCTGGCGCCTTGCTGCTGGGTGGCTTCATGGCCTTCCTGGGCACGTTGTCGGCGGCGGCGTTGGCCAGCCTGTCATCGATCCTGGGTAACCTTACGTTGTTTGGCGTGATCATCCTGTTCCTGGTGATCGGAGCCTTGAGGCGGGTGAAGGTGTACGAAGCCTTTGTAGAAGGCGCCAAGGAAGGCTTTGACGTAGCCAAGAACCTGCTGCCCTACCTGGTGGCGATGCTGGTGGCTGTAGGTGTGCTGCGCGCATCAGGGGCGCTGGAGCTGGCGCTGGACGGCATTCGCCATGCGGTGAACTGGATGGGCCTGGATACGCGCTTCGTCGAAGGCTTGCCGACTGCGCTGGTCAAGCCGTTTTCCGGCAGTGCGGCGCGGGCAATGCTGATCGAGACCATGCAGACGCAGGGGGTGGACAGCTTCCCGGCGCTGGTGGCGGCGACCATCCAGGGCAGTACCGAAACTACCTTCTACGTGCTGGCGGTGTACTTTGGTGCGGTGGGGATCCAGCGCGTGCGGCATGCGGTGGGTTGCGCGCTGCTGGCCGAGTTCTCGGGTGTGGTCGCGGCGATCTTCATCTGCTACTGGTTCTTCGGCTAATCGCCATGATGTGACTGCACGGGTCTTGGGCCTGTGCAACCCGGTGGGAGGGGCAGCCCTCCCCCCTATCAGGAGCTTAGCCAGCGGGAACGCTGCTCGCCTGGGCGATGGTCCACCTCACCACCTGCCCGGTCAGCTGGTCACAGGCCTGGCCAAACCCGGCTACCACCGCTGACACCTGCTTGTCTGCCAGCGGCTGGCGGATCTCGAAGCGTTTGCTGGCAAGAATGCGCTGGGTCCGGCCCTGTACCAGCCGTGCGTCATAGCGGATCACCACCTCCACCGCCCCGCCTGCACGGTATTCCGTCTGGAAGGCCTGCAGTTCTCCCGCCAGTTCGTAGTCAGCCTGCAGGTTGCTGTCATCGGCGCTCAGGCGCTGCACCTGGCCGTCACGCTGGAAGCCATCGAGCAGGCGGTTGCGCAGCAGTATCGGTACCGCATCGCTCCAGCGCGCGCCCTTGTAGCTGCTGACCACATCGCCTTGGGGAATCACGGCTATCCGTGGCCCTGCCAGCACTTCGCTGGCCAAGGGCTTGTTCAGGCGCAGCGACCAGTCCAGCGGCGCTGCTGCACGGCTGGCCTGGTTGACTGGCAGGCGGTACAGGTCGACAGGTTCGCTCTTGGGCAGGATCGAACAGGCACTGGCAAGGCTCAGCGCGGCCGCGAGGGCCAGCAGGCGCAGCGACGGTTTCATGGCTGGAACTCCTTGTTGTTGTCGCGACCGAGCAGGTAGCCGCTGGGGTCGGCTTCCAGTTGCCGGGAGATACCTTTGAGGGCGTTGAGGGTTTCGCGCAGCTCGCGGATGGCCGGGGTCAGCTGGTTCAGGCCCTGGGCGCCGTCACCGATGGCGTCGCTGTTGTCTTTGAGCAGGCTATTGATGGTCGCAGTGCTTTCGGCCAGCGACTGCATGGCCTGCTCTGCGCTGCCGATGGCTTGCTTGCCCTGGGTGCCCAACAGGCCGTTGGCATTGCGCATCAGTGTCTGGGTTTCGGCCAGGGTGGCACTGGCCTGCTTGCCTACCTGTACCAGTTGTTCGATAGCCGCGGCGATACTGCCGTGCTCGCCGGCAAAGGCGCCGGTAGTCTTGTCGAGGTTGGCCAGGGTGTTGCTGAGGTGGCCGATGTTGTCCTCGGAGAACATCTGGTTGGCGTTGTGCAGCAGCAGGTTGATGTTGGTGACCAGGTCGCTGCTGTCGTTGAGCAGGCGCGAGATGGGCGATGGCGAGGCGATGATCAATGGCAGCTTGCCATCCTTGCCTTTCAGCTCGGGGCTTTGCGGGGTACCGCCGCTGAGCTGGATGAACGAGTTACCGGTCACCCCAGCCAGGGTCAGCTTGGCCTGGGTGTCTTCCTTCACCGGGGTATCGCCGCTCAGGCGCACACGAGCCAGTACCCGGCGCGGGTCTTTCGGGTCCAGGCGCAGGGTGGAGACGTCGCCCACCTTGATGCCGTTGTACTGCACCGGGCTACCCCGGGACAGGCCGGATACCGCCTCGTTGAACACCACTTCGTAATCCTTGAAGGCGTCATCGACGCTGGACTTGGTCAGCCATAGGCCGAACAGCATGGCGCCGGCCACCACCAGAACGGTGACCAGGCCGATAAGAACGTGATGGGCTCGGGTTTCCATTGTTCAGCGCTCCTGCCCGATGCGTGTGGCGGCCCGTTCGGCAGCGCGCCCGCGTGGGCCGTGAAAGTATTCTTGGATCCAGGCGTCGTTGGTCTGCTCGACCTCGGCCAGGGGGCCGGCCACCAGGACCTTTTTCTGCGACAGCACGGCGATGCGGTCGGTGATGGTGTACAAGGTGTCCAGGTCGTGGGTGATCAGGAACACCGACAGGCCCAAGGCGTCACGCAGGGTCAGGATCAGCTGGTCGAACGCGGCGGCACCGATCGGGTCCAGGCCTGCGGTCGGCTCGTCGAGGAACAGGATGTCCGGGTCCAGGGCGAGTGCGCGCGCCAGCGCGGCGCGTTTGATCATGCCCCCTGACAGCGAGGCCGGGTATTTGTCGGCGGCTGAGATCGGTAGCCCGGCGAGTGCCAGCTTTACCCCGGCCAGGTGTTCGGCGTCGGCACGGGACAAGCCGGCGTGCTCGATCAGCGGCAGGGCCACGTTTTCGGTGACGGTCAGGGAAGAGAACAGCGCGCCCTTCTGGAACAGTACGCCAAAGCGCCGCTCGACCAGCGAGCGCTGGTCTTCGCGCAGGCCGGCCAGGTCCTGGCCCAATACCGTGATCTGCCCTTCGTTGGGCCGGCGCAGGCCGATGATGCTGCGCAGCAGCACCGACTTGCCGCTGCCCGAGCCGCCCACCACAGCGAGAATCTCGCCGCGGTACAAGTCCAGGTCGAGGTTTTCATGCACCACCTGGCGGCCGAAGCGGTTGCAGATGCCGCGTGCTTCGATCACGCGCTCTTTACCATTCACCAGCCCATCTCCATGCAGAACAGGGCAGCCACCGCATCCAGCACAATGACCACGAATATCGACTGCACCACCGCCGAGGTGGTGTGTGCCCCCACCGATTCGGCACTGCCGCTGACCTTGAAGCCTTCAAGGCAGCCGATGGCGGCGATAAGGAAGGCAAAGAACGGTGCCTTGGCCAGGCCCACCAGGAAGTGCTGTACGCCGATGTCGCTTTGCAGCAGCGACAGGAACATGGCCGGCGAGATATCTAGCGTCAGGGCGCACACCACCGCACCGCCAACGATGCCGCAGATCATTGCGACAAAGGTGAGCAACGGCAGCGAAATGAGCAGGGCCAGAACCCGGGGAACCACCAGCAGTTCCATGGGGTTGAGGCCCAGGGTGCGGATGGCGTCGATTTCTTCGTTGGCCTTCATCGAGCCGATCTGTGCGGTAAAGGCGCTGGCAGTGCGGCCAGCCATGAGAATGGCGGTCAGCAGCACGGCGAATTCGCGCAGGAACGAAAATGCCACCAGGTCGACGGTGAAAATGGTCGCGCCGAAGTCGGCCAGCACCGTAGCCCCCAGAAACGCCACCACTGCGCCCACCAGGAAGGTCAGCAAGGCGACGATAGGTGCCGCATCCAGGCCGGTCTGTTCGATGTGCGCAACTACTGGGGTGATGCGCCAACGATGGGGCTGGATGGCGCGGCGCAGCAAGGTTTCGAGGATTACACCGATGAAGCCGAGCAGCTGCATGCTGTCTTGCCACAGTGTACCGACGGCGCAACCGATGCGCTCCAGCAGCAACAGCAGCACGTTGCGCTCGGGCTCCTTGACCGGAATGCAGTAGTCCTGGACCGAGCAGTAGACATTCTTCAGCAGCGCGCGGCTGGCTTCGGGCAGTTCTTGGGTGCAGCGTGACAGGCGCTCGGAGCCGAGCAGTTCGGCCAGAAGCGAAGCGCCGGCGGTATCCAGGCGGCCCAGTTGGCTTAGGTCGGCGACGGTGTCGGCAGTGTACTGCGAACGCAGCTGCTCGCTCTCGCGCTTGAGGCTGGCGTAGTGCGCCAGGGTCCAGTCACCGGTGATGCGCAGGCGGGCCGGATGGCTGCTGGTGTCCAGGGTGGCGCTGGGGATGGTCACAGGCTCCATGCATTTGACTCGGCGCTAAGGCTTAGGGGCTGATCATAGCGCAGTGGGCATGGGCTGTTTGGTGATTATGTGCTGTGTGTAGGGGGCATCGGGGCGCAAAGCGCCCCCTGTCAATTACTGCGCCGGGGCATCATCGACCACCTTGAAGCGCAGCACGCCAATCACCTGCCCATCCTCGGTCAGTACCCGCACCTGCCACTTGCCCACCGGGTTTGGCGGGAAGTTCTGCTTGTGGGTCCAGGCGCGGTAGCCCTCTTTGCGCCCACCGTGGATGTCCAGGGCAATGCGGTCGACCTCCTGGCCGTCCTTCTGCCAGACATGGTAGATCCGCTCGTTCAGGCCGCGTGGCGCGTTGATCGCGGTGTAGGCGTACAAGCCGCTGCTGCGGATGCGACTGGCAGCAATTTCGTCCAGCGAATCGCCCGGCTGGCGGTTGAGCACCTCGGTACTGACCGCCACCTCGGTCATCCACAGGGTTGCCGGCGGCACCCAGGAGCGCAGCAGCCAGCCACCGGCCCCGACCGACAGGGTAACCAGCACCAGCGCCACGCCCCGGCGCCAGGTATTGATCGGGAAGCTGCTGGCCAGGCTGGGGAACGACAGGGCCATGGCCGCGATCAGCGCCAGCTTGAAGCTTTGCGCGGTGGTCAGGTGGAGGATGATCGGCAGCGCGGTCAGCAGTGCTGCGAACAGGGTCAGGGTGTGCAGCGCCAGGAACAGCCAGCGCCGTGGGGCCAGCCATTTGTAGTAAAGCGGGTCGGTGATGGAAATCAGGCCGGCGGCACCGAGCAGGCCGGTAAACACCAGCTGTCCGCTGTTCCAGGTGGTGGTGATGAAGAAGAACGGCAGCACGAAGAACAGCGTTTCCTGGTGAATCATCTGCGTTGCGTAGCGCAGCAGCGGTTGCGGGATTTCGCGGTTGAAGGTACGTGCGAAGAGGCCGGTGAGGGTGTTCTCCAACATCAGCCAGACCCAACTGACCAGCATCAGCACGGCTACCCAACTGGCCAGGCCGGCCTGGCGGTCGACCAGGATGAAACTGCCGATACCGGAGAGGAAACCGCCGAGCGCGATGATGCCGGGGTAGCGTTTGAGCAGTTCGATGATGCGCTGGACGATATGGGGAATTTGGGGCATTGGGGGCTACAACAGAAAGGATGAGATGGCGGTACTGGCCTCTACGCAGGCATGCCTTCTGCCACAGGGCTCAGCGATGATGCGGCCTTTATGGGCGTGGACGTGCCTGCGAAAAGGCCGGTACTGGCAAAAGGATACCGCCGATTCACCGCTGCCGTGTAGCACCACTTGGCCGCTGCGGGCCATGCCGCCGCCAACGCAGCATCCCCGCCGCCAGAATCAGCCCCGCCAGCAAGGCCACCAGCCCGTACAGTTCGTCATAGCCGAGCAATGGCTTCTCGATCCGTACATACCCCTCCTCCTTGAGCAGTTCCTTCAACGCCTGATTGGCCTGCTCCAGGCTGACCTGGCGCAGCTTGCGTACCGGGTTGGTAAAGCGCCCATCGGTGTAGTCGTTCAGCGCGCCCCAGTAATAGTCGGCCAAGGCGCTGTTGCCCTGGGTACTCCAGCTTTCCTTGGCAACGCTGGCATCCTTGATGCGAGCGAATGTATCCGGATCGAGGCCTTCCTTGCGCAGGTGATCGAACAACGCCTGCATTGCCGAGACGGCCTTGTCTATGTCATCGCGCTCCAGGTCGGCATTGAGGCTGAGCAGGCCGGTATCGCCAAAGCTTTCACGTTGCACCGAGGGTCCGTAGGACAAGCCATTGCGCAGGCGCAGCTGGTCGTACAGTGCCCAGTCCAGGTAGCGTGACAGCAGGTCGAGGGTGGCTTGGTGGTCATTGTCCAGCACCGGTTCGATGAACAGCCAGTGCAGTTTGACGCTGTCACCCAGCCAGCCGCGGGTCAGGTCACGGCGCTGCTCGGCCTGCTGGGTGATGCTCTCCAGGCTGCGTCGCTCTTCAGGTTCGGTGGCAGGCAGCTCACCAAAGGTGCGCTCCAGATAGGCCGGCAGCAGGCGGTCGAGACCACCGACCATGATCAGGGTCATGTTGTTGGCCGCATACCAGTGATCACGCAGTGCCTGCACTTGCTCCAGAGTCATGTCGTCGATGTTGGAGCGTTCCGGGCACTTAAGGCCCAGCTCGGTCGCCAGCTGGTCGCTGGCCGGGTGCCCGATGTCCTGGCGGTCCAGCCAGCGCTGCAGGTGGCCATAGTGGCCGCCATCTTCGCGTTCGATGATGCGCTTGGCGGTGGCCAGCGCCTTGGCGTCGATGCGGGTGTCACGGACAATCGCCAGCAAAAGGTCGAGCACTTTGCGCTGGTTGCGCGCCGGGGCCTCGATGACAAAGGTGGTGTCGGCGCTGCTGGTATAGGCGTTCCATTCGCCGCCAAGCGCTTGCAGGCGTTCTTCCAGGCCACCCTCGCCAGTTTCGTCGATGCCGCTGAACAGCAGGTGCTCGAGCAAGTGTGGCAGCTCTTTCTGTTCGCAATCGAAGTCGTCCAGGCCGACCCCAACCACGAGGCGAATCGCCACATGGTCACGTTCATAGCCGTCTTTCAGGATCACCTGCAGCCCGTTGGGCAATAGGTAACCCTCAACCCGCGAGCGGTCGAGGGCCAATGAGGACAGGCTGCAGATCAGCAGGCAAACGAACATCAGGCAACGCATTGGCGAGCAAGGGTCCTTAGCTAGGCAAAATCACGGCTGGCGGGCTTCATCCGGCACGCTGTCGAGCATCAGCCCGCCGGTGTCCGAGCCGCCCAGTACCACATAGGCACTGCTACAGAACAAAGAGTTCAACCGTTTCATGTCGGCGATGAGCTCCAAGTGTAGCGAACTGGTTTCGATACTTTGCACTACCTTACGCTGCAGGCGGCTGACGTGGGCGTGCGCCAGGCGCCGTTCCTGGGCGCGAAAGCGACGCTTTTCCCGCAGCAGCAGGCGGGCGCTTTCCGGGTCGGCGCTGAGGAATACCGACAGCCCCAGGCGCAGGTTGGCCAGCAATTGTTCCTGCAGGCCGGTCAGTTCTTCCAGGCCGACCTGGGAAAACTCCCGGCGCTGGCTGGTTTTCTGCTGCTGGACCTTGCGCAGCATGCGTTCGATCAGGTCGCAGGCCAGCTTGAGGTTGATTGCCAGCTCGATGATTTCGGCCCAGCGGCGGTTGTCCTGTTCACCGAGGTCTTCACGGGACATCTGCGCCAAGTAGAGTTTGATCGCGCTGTACAAGGCATCGGCGTCTTCGCCCAAGGCGCGAACCTGCTGTGGCAGGGCGGTCTGGGTACCCCGCAGGGCTCCGAGCATGGCTTCGAGCAGGCTGTCGACGATATCGCCCAGGCGCAGGGTTTCGCGGGCGGCATTGGCGAGGGCCAGGCTGGGGGTCTGCAGGGCCGAGGCATCGAGGTGGCGCGCCCGGACTTGGCCGTTGCCGGCTTCCCGCTCGGGCAACAGGCTGTTGCACAGCCGTCCCATGGGTTTGACCGTGGGTAGCATCAGCAAACAGCGCAGGGTGTTGTAGAGCAGGTGGAAGCCGATAACCAGCTCCTGCGGGCTGAAGCTCAGCGAGTCCATCCACTCCACCAGCGGGTGCAGTACCGGAATGATCAGCACCAGGCCGATCAACTTGTACAGCAGGCTGCCCAAGGCCACCCGGCGCCCGGCGGCGTTCTGCATGCTGGTGCTGATGAACGCCAGTAGGCCGCTGCCGATGTTGGCCCCGACCACCAGGCCGATCGCCACCGGCAGGCTGATCAGTTCGGCACCGGCCAGGGTTGCGGTAAGCAGCACGGCGGCCAGGCTGGAATAGGAAATCATGGCGAACATCGCCCCGACCAGTGCGTCGAGCATGATGTCGCCGGTCAGCGAGGCGAACAGCACTTTCACGCCCTGGGCGTGAGTGATCGGCGCAGCTGACTGCACGATCAGCTCCAGTGCGAGAATGATCAGCCCCAGGCCTATCCCTACCCGGCCCAGTTGGCCGGCCCTCGTCTGCTTGCGAGAGAGAAAGAAGATCACACCGAGGAAAATCAACAGCGGCGACAGCCACGACAAGTCGAAGGTCAGTACCCTGGCCATGAGCGCTGTACCCACGTCGGCACCGAGCATGATTGCCAGCGCCGGGGTCATGGCCATCAGGCCCTGGCCAACGAATGACGTGACCAACATGGCAGTAGCGTTGCTGCTCTGAACCATGGCGGTGACCAGAATACCCGCGATGAATGCCAGCGGGCGCTTGTTCATGTTCTGGCTGATGATGCGGCGCAGGTCGGAACCGAATACCCGAAGGATGCCGGTACGCACGATATGGGTGCCCCAGACCAGAAGCGTCACGGCCGAGAGCAGGTTGAGCAGGGTCAGCATGGCGAAGGCCCCCTGTTGTACAGGCCCAGCGGGCCAAGGGAAGAAGCGTGAGCGTTTGAATAATTTTCAGTGCTCACTCAAAGCTTTAGTTGTTTTGCGCAGCTGTCGCCAGCTTCGCATGGTGGTCATTTATTTGAAACACATGGGAGATGAATGTTGCCTGTGCGTTCCACCTCGCGGGCAAGTCGGCTCCAACAGCGGCCGAGCACTGGCGTGCAGGCATGAAAAAGGGCCCCGAAGGGCCCTTTCCTGTCCTGCACTTCCTGATCCTATTGACCCGGAATGTCCTTGCGCAGTTTCACAGGCTCATGCTCTTTGCCTTCCTTGCGGGCAAGGGCAGTACGCATGCGGATGTTGATAGCTTCTACCGCCAGCGAGAAAGCCATGGCGAAATACACGTAGCCCTTCGGCACATGCACCTCGAACGCTTCGGCGATCAGCACGGTACCGACCACGATCAGGAACGACAGTGCAAGCATCTTCAGCGACGGGTGCTTGTCGATGAAGTTACTGATGGCGCCCGCGCACAGCATCATCACCAGCACGGCAACGACGATGGCGGCGATCATCACCGGCACGTGGGAAACCATGCCCACCGCAGTGATCACCGAGTCCAGCGAGAACACGATATCGATAATCGCGATCTGGATGATGGTGTAGAAGAACTTGCCACCTGCGCCTTTCGGCTCGTCGGAGCTTTCGTCTTCGCCTTCCAGGCCGTGGTAGATCTCCTGCGAGCTTTTCCACAGCAAGAACAGGCCACCAAAGAACAAGATCAGGTCCCGCCCGGATATGCCCTGGCCGAATACCACGAACAGGTCGGCGGTAAGGCGCATGACCCAGGTGATCGAAAGCAGCAGCATGATGCGGGTGACCATCGCCAGGGCCAGGCCGAAGATCCGGGTGCGCGGCTGCATGTGCTTGGGCATGCGGCTGACCAGGATCGAGATCATGATGATGTTGTCGATCCCAAGGACGATCTCAAGCGCGGTAAGGGTAAAAAAGGCAACCCAGATTTCCGGGCTGGTCAGCCATTCCATGTTTTTTCCTTTGAACGGTAAAGGCGACGGGCCCAAACCAAGGGCGCGTCGCGGTAGGGTAATTCGTACTTATTGAAGACTACTGAACAACGGGAAAATCCCCATCAGCAGCGCGGCGAACATTATGCACAGGCAGACCAGCACTGCCCACTTCAGGGTGAAGCGTTGATGATCGCCGAATTCGATACCCGCCAGGGCCACCAGCAGGTAAGTGGATGGCACCAGCGGGCTCAGCAGGTGTACCGGCTGGCCAACGATCGAGGCTCGGGCCATTTCGACCGGGCTGATACCGTAGTGGCTGGCGGCTTCGGCCAGCACCGGCAGCACGCCGTAGTAGAACGCGTCGTTGGACATGAAGAATGTGAACGGCATGCTCACGATCGCGGTGATGACTGCCAGGTACGGGCCCAGTGCCTCGGGGATCACCGCCAGCAGGCTCTTGGACATGGCATCGACCATGCCGGTACCCGACAGGATGCCGGTGAAGATGCCGGCGGCAAAGATCAGCCCGGTCACGGCCAGCACGCTGCCGGCGTGGGCGGCGATGCGATCCTTCTGTTGCTGCAGGCACGGATAGTTGACGATCATGGCGATGCTGAAGGCGATCATGAACAACACCGGCAGCGGCAATACGCCGGCGATGAGGGCAACCATCAGGGCGGCGGTGAGCGCGCCGTTGAAGTACAGCAGCTTGGGCCGGCGCGCTTCCGGGTACTGCGACACGCTGACTTCGCTATGGTCGATGTCGTCGGTAGGCAGGTGCAGCTCGCCAAGGCGGACACGCTCGCGCTTGCCGTACATATAGGCGATGGCCAGGATCGCCAGCACGCCGAACAGCATGGCCGGGATCATCGGCACGAAGATGTCCGACGGGTCGACATGCAGGGCGCTGGCGGCACGGGCGGTCGGGCCACCCCATGGGGTCATGTTCATCACCCCACCGGCGAGGATGATCAGGCCGGCCATGATCCGCGGGCTCATGCCCAGGCGGCTGTACATCGGCAGCATGGCGGCGCAGCAGATCATGTAGGTGGTGGCGCCGTCACCGTCGAGCGAGACCACCAAGGCCAGCACGGCGGTACCGACCGAGACTTTGAGCGGGTCACCCTTGACCAGCTTGAGGATCTTGCGCACGGCCGGGTCGAACAGGCCGGAGTCGATCATCAGGGCAAAGTACAGGATGGCGAACATCAGCATCACGCCGGTTGGCGCAAGCTTGCTGATGCCTTCGAGCATCATCGGGCCGATCTTGGCGGAAAAACCACCGAACAGGGCGAACAGGATCGGTACCAGGATCAACGCGATCAAGGCCGACAGGCGCTTGGTCATGATCAGGTACATGAAGGTGATGACCATGGCAAAGCCGAGGAAGGTCAGCATGGCAATACTCCAGGCGTGGCGCTACGAAAGGAACGTCGATTCGGGCGGATCAGCGCGTATGGCGCTGCGCGGGGAGCATGCGGAGGGGTACTGCAGGAAGGCGGGCACAGGAATACATCAGAATCACCATTGTTGTTGTTGATTGGGCCGGGCGCGGTTTTTACCGGGTGCCCTGGCTGACCGGTCTTGTGCCGGTGGTGGGCCTATCCTATGAGGGCAAGCTTTCAGCCAGCTTTCGCCAATGCAAAGGCGACGAGAGGTAGGTGATGCAGGATGTAACCGAGGGTGGCTGCCATTGTGGCGCCTTGCGTTATCGGCTGGAGGGTGACCTGACGGACATCGCCCACTGCCATTGCTCGATTTGCCGGCGGGTTAGCGGCGGGCTGGTGGTGACATGGCTCACCCTGCCCCGCTCTGGCTTCCAGTGGCTGGCGGGTGAGCCCAGCTGCTACCTGGCGCCGGCCAGTTGCAGCCGCTTCTTCTGTGGGCAGTGTGGGGCGCATGTGGCGCTGGTGACCACCCACAGCCCGCAGACGATCGATGTAACGGTGGCCACGCTTGACCACCCGGAGCGGGTGCGGGCCAACCGGCATATCTGGGTGGCTAGCCGGTTGCCTTGGTTGCAACTGGACGAGGGCTTGCCTTCGGACGCTGGAGAGGCGTCGTAGGAGCGGCCTTGCGGCGCGACAGGTTCGATGCACCAGTCATCATAATTGCAGGCCGCCCGCAGCCTTGTGCAGCGCTCGCAGATGCTCGCCGATCTGTTTCACGTTAGCCTCGACCGCAGCAATTGCTTTGGCCCGCGAAGGCTCCAGCAGCGCCCTCACCTCTTTGTCCAGGCTGGTACTCAAGCGCAACAGCTGTGCCTGCCGCTCGGTGCTCTCCTGCTCCAGGTGCTTGCGCTCCTCCAGCTGTGGCAGGCCATAGCCCTTGGCATCCAGCAACTCTGCCGGCCGGCTGAGAAAACCGCTGTTGGCGAGCATCTGCTTGAGCGTCGAATCGGCCTTGTTGATGCTGCCGTCCTTCAGCGCGGCGGCGTTCAGGTAGCGTTGCTTGACCTCGTCCTGGGCCAGCAGCAGTTGCCGTCGCAAGCTGGCCTGTTCGAGCAGCAACAAGGCAGCGCTGGTGCGCAGGTCGGCCTTGGCGAACCAGGGCCGGCGTTGTTCGGCATCCAGGGCCAGCCAGTCCTCCACTTGTGCCTGTTCGATCGGCAATTGCTTGCGCAGCACCTCGAACATGGCCTGGTAGCGCTCGCGGTAGGAGTCAAAACGGTAACCCAGGCGCAGCGCCTCGCGCGGGTTATCGAGCACGCTGGTATCGGCCAGCCCCCTCCCCTTGAGCACGGCCAGCAAGCCGTTCGGCATGATGCTGTCGAGGTCGTTCAGCTGTGGGTTGGCGGTGCCGCTGCGCAGCAGCTTCAGCGATTCCACCGCACAGTTGTTGGACAGGAACCAGTAGTTGCCGTCATAGCTCCAGTGCATCTCCGCAGCCTGGCGCACCAGGTTCTCGATTTCTTCGCGGTTGAGCTTCAACGGGACCGACGCCAGGCTGCGCAGTTCGGTCTTGGTGTATTCGTCGATCACCTGACCCAGCGGCAGTACGAACAACCGCGATGGGTAAACGCCGACCAGGCCATCCCAGCTGGACAGTTGTACGTCGTTCACGAAGGCGCGGTACGACAGCACCAGGCTCTGGTCGAGGTCCAGGCGGCAATCCGGCCCGCGAGGGCGGCCCGGCTTGCAGATGACCAGGCGGAGCATGCTGTGGCCCCAGCGGCTGACCAGGTTCTGGTTGGCCTCGGCCAGCAGGTAATCCACTTCATAGACCCGTTCGGGGTCTATCTCGCCCAGCGGTTGGCGCGCGAAGTCGCTGCCGGCGTTGATGAACGGCAGGCCCTTGGCACAGGTGTCCTGTTGCGGTACCCAGCCGAAGTGTTCGCGCAGGTATTGGTTCAGTGCCGGGCGGCGGCAGCCATAGCTCGGGTCGAGGAGGAAATACTCCATATTGACCGCGATGTATTCCTTGGGGCTGCTCAACTCGTAGCTGTCGGGGCTGCGCACGAACTGGCCGTTGTGCTGCTCACGCTCGCCGCGCCGGCCGACGTACTGCTGCCAGCCAGCCAGGTCGAGCAGGCGCGGGTCGTCGCTGAGGGTGAAGCGGCGCTCTGCCTGGCCACGGCATTCCTCTGGCAGACCGACCTTGCCCAGCGTGCCTTGCTGGCGTTTGCAGCGGGCGATCAGCGACTTTTCGGCGCTCGGCCACAGGCGGGCACGGTCATAGATATGGGTGAGCTCGTGCAACACGGTGGCCAGCAACTCCTCGCGCACTGTGCCATGCGGGCGGCTGGTGCGCTCTTGGGCGGCGCTGCCGTCGGTGAGGCTGGGGAGCAGGCGGCGGTTGAGCTCAAGGGTGGACACCAGCGAGGCCTGGCCATAGGCGTCGGCCGGCATGTTGTCACTCCAGCTGACCCGCACGCGGCGGTCCAGCTGTTGTTTGAAGCGTGGGGGTAGCTTGCCCATGGCCTCGTCGAGCAAGGCCTGGGTAGCTTGGGTTTGTTGCGGGTCGAGGCCGGACGCCTGCAGCTCAAGCTGCAGGTCGGCCAAGGCGGGCGTGCCGAGCAACGTCAGGGCGCAGCCGAGCAGCCAGGCGCGTATGCGCTTCACAGTGCGAGGATGGCTTCGGCCAGTACCTGGTCGCTTGCGCCGCGCGCTTGCGGTACGCGCTCGCGCAGAGTGTTGAAAGCGGCCTCGAGTTGCGCGCCCCGGATATCCCCGTTGCTGGCGACGAAACTGGCGGCGTCGTCATGGGCCTCACGTACCACTTTGGAGTCGCGGATCGAAGTAGTGGTGTCCGAGGTGAAGTCGATCGAGCGGCCAAAGGCACGCACGATGATGTTGCTGGTGGCCACCAGAGTCTGTGCCTGGGCCAGGTCAGCCAGCAGCAGCATGCCGAGGGTAGCGGCAATCAGCGGTTTACGCATGGAGCATCTCCGAAAAATACAGGGAGTCAGGGGTAGTTATTGGACGAGAATTGCCTGTGCCAGTTCCAGGTCGCCGACGGCATGCCGTGTGCAATTGTGGCGTAATGATTCCAGAGCGGCTTCAAGGCGCGCTCCACGAATCAGGCCCTCGCTGGCAACGAACGCCGCAGCATCGTCACGTGCCTGGCGGACCAGCTTGCGGTCGAACGGGGCGGAGGTGACCTGGCTGGTAACGTAGCCGGTAATCACCAGACCTTGCGTGGTGGTGTCCATGGCATGGGCGCTAGCCACGCAGGCGAGGGAAAGCAGCAGAGACAACAGATAACGCATGGGCTCTATAAACGGCTGGAGACAGTAGCGGCAGTGCCGGGTACGGCTGTGCTGGTGCAGACCAGCACAGCTGCTTTATTCAGGCCGGGTCAGAGTGCCAGGATGGCCTGGGCCAGTTGTGCGTCGCTGGCCTGCAGGGCTGGCATCTGCGAGCGGATGTGCAGGAATGCGCTTTCCAGCTTGGCGCCGCGGATGTCGCCCTGGCTGCCAACGAAGCTGGCGGCGTCGTCACGGGCAGCCTGGACGATCTTGTCGTCACGGAAGGAGGAGGAAACATCGGAAGTGGCATCGGTGGACGCGGCTACTGCGCCTACGACAGCGTCAGTGGTGACAACGAAGCTGGTGGCGTTTGCGGTGCCAGCCAGGCTCAGCATCAGGGCGGCGCCAATCAGGTATTTACGGGACATGATGGTGGACTCCTGGACTATGGGCGGGTGGTTCTGTCTATCGGACGCTTGCACAGCGCATCGCGGTACTTTTGACAGTGGTTTATACCAAGCTGTTAAGCCAAGCGTATCACGCGCCAGTGTTTGCGGTAGTTAATGAACAGCGCACCAACAAACTGTACCGCTATGTTTTTGATTTTACCAAAACTGTGCACGTTGCTGGCCCAGAAGCTCTGGCATGCGGCCTGGAAACAAAAAACCCGTTGCAGTTTCCTGCAACGGGTTTTTGGAATTCGCGGTGCCGGCCGCAGCCGGCAAGCCGGTGCTTAGCGCCAGAAAGGCTTGCTCAGCTCTTCGTAACGCTGCGACTCGCTGATACCGGCGTCGGCCAGCAGGCGGGCGTCCAGGCGAGCCAGTTGACGGCGGCTGGCCATACGGCGCTGCCACAGCAGCAGGGTCGACAGAGCGCGCAGCGGCAGCGAGGCGTTGGATTGCTGGGCGTTGCTTTCAAAAACCAGACCGGAACTGAGGGTACGTTCCATGATGCTTCATCCTTCCGCTTATGGCGGGATTAGGTAGTGATTTAACTGATGCCAATGATCCTCCCCTCTTGTCCATAACAGTAGATACAGTTCTGTTGAAAGACGATGGCTCAGTTAACTGTGTAATCCTACTGTTGCACTCGAAATAGGCGCAACTGTACTGGTGCGCACTTGTTTGGTGCGTATTTGCTCAGAAAGCGAATTTTTGAGGGAAGGAAGCGAGAGATGACCGGTACAGTAGAACAGATTATTCAGCGTGTTGTTCGCAACGTATCTTGATAGAAGGATTTGGTGTTGACGCCTTTCCGCGGGCCAGCCCGCGAAAAGGCCGGAACGCCGGGAGCAGCGCCGGCGTTCCGCACCACAGCTGTATCAGCTTGCCAGCATGCGCCCGGTTTCTTCCAGGTTTTCGTGCCAGCTCAAGGCTTCGCGCAGGATGTGTGGGGTATGGCCGCCACGCTGGCAGGCGCGATCGAAGTAATCGTTCAGCGCAGCGCGATAGTCTGGGTGCACACAGTTGTCGATGATTGCCCTTGCGCGCTCGCGAGGCGCCAGGCCACGCAGGTCAGCCAGGCCTTGCTCGGTGACCAGGATGTCCACGTCGTGCTCGGTGTGGTCGACATGGCTGACCATCGGCACCACGCTGGAAATCGCACCGCCCTTGGCAATCGATTTGGTGACGAACACCGCCAAGTGGGCATTGCGGGCGAAGTCACCCGAACCACCGATGCCGTTCATCATTCGGGTGCCGCACACGTGAGTGGAGTTGACGTTGCCGTAGATATCGAACTCCAGTGCAGTGTTGATACCGATAATGCCTAAGCGACGCACGACTTCCGGGTGGTTGGAAATTTCTTGCGGGCGCAATACCAGCTTGTCCTTGTAACGCTCCAGGTTGCCAAAGACATCGGCGTTGCGGCGCGTCGACAGGGTGATCGAACTGCCCGATGCGAAGCTCAGCTTGCCGGCGTCGATCAGGTCGAAGGTGGAGTCCTGCAGCACCTCGGAGTACATGGTCAGGTCTTCGAAGGGGGACTCGATCAAACCGCACATTACTGCGTTGGCGATGCTGCCGATACCGGCCTGCAGCGGGCCGAGCTTGTTGGTCATGCGGCCGGCGGCCACTTCTTTCTTGAGGAAGTTGATCAGGTGGTCGGCGATGCCCTGGGTTTCGTCATCCGGCGGCAGTACGGTGGACGGTGAGTCCGGCTGGTCGCTGATGACGATACCGACAATCTTGGCCGGGTCGATCGGGATGGCGGTGCTGCCGATGCGGTCGTCGACCTTGACCAGCGGGATAGGCGTGCGGGTCGGGCGGTAGGTCGGGATATAGATGTCGTGCAGCCCCTCGAGGTTGGTATTGTGCGAGAGGTTGATCTCGACAATCACTTGCTTGGCGAAGATCGCGAAGCTGGCCGAGTTGCCCACCGAAGTGGTTGGCACGATGTGGCCCTGCTCGGTGATGGCCACCGCTTCGATGACCGCGATGTCAGGCAGCTTCAGCTGCTGGTTGCGCAGCTGCTCGACGGTTTCCGACAGGTGCTGGTCGATGAACATCACTTGGCCGTCGTTGATGGCCTTGCGCAGGGTGCTGTCGACCTGGAACGGCATGCGGCGGGCCAATACACCGGCCTCGGTCAGCTGCTTGTCGAGGTCGTTACCCAGGCTGGCGCCGGTCATCAGGCTGATTTTCAGTGGCGACTGCTTGGCACGTTCGGCCAGTGCATGCGGTACGGCCTTGGCTTCGCCGGCGCGAGTGAAACCGCTCATGCCGACGGTCATGCCGTCCTCGATCAGACCAGCGGCATCAGCCGCACTCATTACCTTGCTGTGCAGGGAGGACAAGCGGATACGATCACGGTACATGGATTGTTATCTCGGGCTACTGAAACTACTGCCGCGCAGTCTAGAGATTTCGCCCATTGCCGTCCCGCGACCATGGTCGTATGAGAAGCCTCGAAATAGAGCCGTTGATCCGGATCAATAAAAGAAAAGCCCCGGCAGATTCTGACCGGGGCTTCCTTTATATCAGCTGGTTTGCAGAGAGGTTTTACTCCACTGCCTTGACCATGTCCTCAATGACCTTCTTGGCGTCACCGAACACCATCATGGTTTTGTCCAGGTAGAACAACTCGTTGTCCAGGCCTGCATAGCCGCTGGCCATCGAGCGTTTGTTGACGATGATGGTCTTGGCCTTGAACGCTTCGAGGATTGGCATGCCGGCGATCGGCGACTTTGGATCGTTCTTCGCCGCCGGGTTGACCACGTCGTTGGCGCCCAACACCAGTACTACGTCAGCTTGGCCGAACTCGGCGTTGATGTCTTCCATCTCGAACACCTGGTCATACGGCACCTCGGCCTCGGCCAGCAGTACGTTCATGTGCCCAGGCATACGCCCCGCCACCGGGTGGATCGCGTATTTAACGGTCACACCGTTGTGGGTCAGCTTCTCGGTAAGCTCCTTCAGTGCGTGCTGGGCGCGAGCGACCGCCAGGCCGTAGCCAGGGACGATGATCACGCTGTCGGCGTTGCTCAGCAGGAAGGTGGCGTCGTCGGCCGACCCGGACTTCACCGGGCGCTGCTCTTGTGAACCTTGCGCCGCGCCGGCGTCGGTATCGCCGCCAAAGCCGCCGAGGATGACGTTGAAGAACGACCGGTTCATCGCCTTGCACATGATGTACGAGAGGATGGCACCGGACGAACCTACCAGGGAACCCGCAATGATCAGCATCGAGTTGTTCAGCGAGAAACCGATACCGGCCGCTGCCCAGCCCGAGTAGCTGTTGAGCATCGATACCACCACCGGCATGTCGGCGCCGCCGATCGGGATGATGATCAGCACGCCCATGATGAAGGCCAGGGCCAGCATCAGGGTGAATGCACTGTAGTGACCCGTGAAGGTGAACAGCAGGCCCAGGGCGATGGTGGTCAGGCCCAGGATCAGGTTCAACTTGTGCTGGCCAGCGAACTGTACCGGTGCACCCTGGAAAAGGCGGAACTTGTACTTGCCCGACAGCTTGCCAAAGGCGATTACCGAACCCGAGAAGGTAATGGCACCAATGGCTGCGCCGAGGAACAGCTCCAAGCGGTTACCGGTGGGGATCGGGTCACTGATGGAAGCGACGATGCCCATCGACTGCGGCTCGAGCACGGCTGCAATGGCGATGAATACCGCGGCCAGGCCGATCATGCTGTGCATGAAGGCGACCAGCTCGGGCATCTTGGTCATCTCGACGCGCTTGGCCATGATCGAACCGGCGGTGCCGCCGACCAGCAGGCCGACGATGACGTAGCCGATGCCGGCGGTGGCAAGCTCAGCCCCCAGCTTATAGATGAGGCCCACCGTGGTGAGGATGGCCAGGCCCATGCCGATCATGCCGAACAGGTTACCGCGCCGCGAGGTGGTCGGGTGCGACAGGCCCTTGAGCGCCTGGATGAAGCATACCGAGGCGACGAGGTAGAGGAGCGTTACCAGATTCATGCTCATGCTTACTTCTGCGCCTCGTTCTTGGTTTTCTTCTTGAACATTTCAAGCATCCGGCGTGTGACCAGGAAGCCACCAAACACGTTGACCGCCGCCAGTGCCACCGCCAGGGTGCCCATCAGCTTGCCGGCCGGGGTCACGGTCAGGGCTGCAGCGAGCATGGCGCCGACGATGACGATGGCCGAGATGGCGTTGGTGACTGCCATCAGCGGTGTGTGCAGCGCCGGGGTCACGTTCCACACCACGTGGTAGCCCACATAGATGGCCAGCACGAAGATGATCAGGTTGTAGATGCCATGGGAAATCAGCATGTCTTCCATTGTCGTGCTCCTTAGCCGTTCTTGCGGACGACCTGCCCATCGCGGCACATCAGGCAGGCCGCGACGATGTCGTCTTCGAGGTTGATGACCAGTGCGCCGTCCTTGTCGAACAGCAGCTTCATGAAGTCCAGCAGGTTGCGTGCATACAGGGCCGAGGCATCGGCGCCTACTTGGGCTGGCAAATTGGTCGGCCCAACGATGGTCACGCCATTTGCCTGCACCACCTGGTCCGCGACAGTCAGCGGGCAGTTGCCGCCTTGGGCTGCAGCCAGGTCGATGACCACCGAGCCTGGCTTCATCTGCGCCACGGTTTCGGCGCTAAGCAGGGTCGGTGCTTTGCGCCCGGGGATCAGCGCGGTGGTGATGACGATATCGGCCTGCTTGGCGCGCTCGTGGACGGCCTGGGCCTGGCGTTGCATCCAGCTGGCTGGCATGGGCCGGGCATAGCCGCCGACGCCCTCAGCGCATTCGCGCTCCTCGTCGGTTTCGTAGGGCACGTCGATGAACTTGGCGCCCAGCGACTCGATCTGCTCCTTCACTGCCGGACGTACGTCGGACGCTTCGATCACCGCACCCAGGCGCTTGGCCGTAGCGATGGCCTGCAGGCCGGCAACGCCTGCGCCCAGGATCAGCACGCGCGCAGCCTTAACGGTGCCGGCGGCGGTCATCAGCATGGGCATGAAGCGTGGGTAGTGATGCGCAGCCAGCAAGACCGCCTTGTAACCCGCGATGTTTGCCTGCGAAGACAGCACGTCCAGGCTCTGTGCCCGGGAGGTACGCGGCGCCGCTTCAAGGGCGAAGGCGGTAATGCCGCGTTCGGCCATCTTGCCGATCAGTTCGTTGTTGAACGGGTTGAGCATGCCCACCAGAAGGCTGCCGCTGTTGATCAGCGCCAGTTCCTGGTCGTTGGGAGCGACCACCTTGAGGACCAATTGGGCGCCGTAGGCATCGGCTGCGCTCCCCAAGGAAGCACCCACGGCCTCATAGGCACTGTCCGGAATGGCGGCGTTGAGACCTGCCCCACGTTGGACGGTGACCTGATGGCCTTGGCCAATCAGTTTCTTGATGGTTTCGGGGGTCGCAGCGACCCTTGTCTCACCGGTCTGCGTCTCGAGAGGAACACCAATGTGCACGACTATTTCTCCTGCGGTGACCTTTTGTCTTTGTAAAAGCCAGCGCACTGCGGATGGTGTGCTGGGGCGGCAGTGGAGCGCCATCCCGCCGGATCCCGGGCGGGCGAAGCATTTTGCAGACGAAGCCAGGGGCCTTCAACCGGTTCTGGAGCGAAACGAAGTCAAAACTACAAGTCACCCTGTGACCGCGTGTCGCAGCTACATGGCTGCAGCCCGTCAATCATGGGCTATTGGCAGATTAGGAGAAAAAATCAAAAAATTTCGGTCAATTCGCTTTCGACTTGCTGAATGTCGCTAAATAACCCGCAAAGCCGCGCAGTCATGAGGGTTAAAGGGTATTTTTGGGCTTACGTAACAGTTTACGTATATGCGACAGATACATATATCTGTAGGTGTTTAAAATTATTGACTACGGAGTCAGGTTATCGATCTTGATCACGCTTGCGCGCTGTACGCCTGGGCTTGGCTTAGCAGCCAGTCGCGGAAAGCGCGCAACGAGGCAGATTCCACCTTGCGCTCTGGGATCATCAGATAGTAGGCCTTGTCGCTACTCAGGGCGTATCTGTTAGCGACCACCAACCTACCCTCCTGCAACTCGCGCTGGATCAGGAACGGCGGTATCAGGGCTATGCCCATCTCGTGCATGGCTGCTTGGGCGAGCATCGAGAATAGTTCATAGCGGGGGCCTGTCATGTCGCACTCCACATTTATGCCTGTGCTGGCGAACCATTGTCGCCAGGCGTAGGGGCGCGTGCTTTGCTGCAGCAGGGGTAGCTGGGCGATGCGCTCTGCTTCGAGGGTGCCCTGCCCGGCTAGCAGCGCTGGGCTGCAGACGGGGACCGGGTTTTCCCCCATCAGGCGGTGCGACTGGGTGCCGGACCAGTCAGCGTCACCAAAATAGATGGCGGCATCGAAGGTGGTGTCGGCAAACAGGAATGGCCGAGTGCGGTTGGTGAGGTTGACCGTGACATCGGGGTGCCGCTGCTGGAAGTCCTTGAGCCGAGGAAGCAGCCATTGGGTACCAAATGTAGGCACCACTGCCAGTTCGATCACGTTGGCGCCCTGTTGGCGCATCACGGATAGCGTATCGCGCTCCACGGCGTCCAGTTGGGCGGCGACCTGGCGGCTGTAAGAGAGGCCGGCTTCGGTCAGCTTTACGCCGCGGCGCGAGCGACGGAACAGTTCCACATTGAGGAAGGCTTCCAGGCCACCGATCTGCCGACAAACGGCGCCCTGGGTCAGCGCAAGCTCCTGAGCAGCCTTCGTGAAGCTCTCGTGGCGCGCTGCCGCTTCGAAGCAAACCAGGGCAGTTGTACTGGGGATCTTGCGACGCATGTACATCTACCTCACTTGTAAGGCGTTCAGTATGGCGGTTTTTCGATCTACGAAGTGAGGAATTATCACTGATTGGTGCGCAATACTCGTTTGTCCCGGCGGCCGATCAGGCCTAGGCTCAAAGGCACGAGAAACTGCACCCTATTCCGAGGATTTCGCTCATGGCCGCTAAAGCAAGCTTTAACTGGATCGACCCGCTGCTGCTGGATCAGCAGCTCACTGAAGAAGAGCGCATGGTGCGTGACAGCGCTTATCAGTTCGCCCAGGACAAGCTGGCCCCGCGCGTGCTCGAAGCGTTTCGTCACGAGCAGACCGACCCGGCGATCTTCCGCGAGATGGGTGACGTCGGTCTGCTGGGGGCTACCATTCCCGAGCAGTACGGCGGCAGTGGCCTGAACTATGTGTGCTATGGCCTTATTGCCCGCGAAGTGGAGCGTATCGACTCGGGGTATCGATCGATGATGAGCGTGCAGTCGTCGCTGGTAATGGTGCCGATCAATGAATTTGGCACAGAGGCACAAAAGCAGAAGTACCTCCCCAAGCTGGCGAGTGGCGAGTGGATCGGTTGCTTCGGCCTGACCGAGCCCAACCATGGCTCCGACCCGGGTTCGATGATTACCCGTGCCAGGAAAGTCGACGGTGGCTATCGCTTGACCGGCAGCAAGATGTGGATCACCAATAGCCCGATCGCCGATGTCTTCGTTGTCTGGGCCAAGGATGATGCGGGTGACATTCGCGGCTTCGTCCTGGAGAAGGGTTGGCAAGGTCTGAGTGCCCCGGCGATTCACGGCAAGGTCGGCCTACGCGCTTCTATCACCGGCGAAATCGTGATGGACAACGTATTCGTGCCGGAAGAGAACATATTCCCGGATGTGCGTGGTCTGAAAGGCCCATTCACCTGCCTGAACTCGGCTCGTTACGGTATTTCCTGGGGGGCGCTAGGTGCCGCTGAAGCTTGCTGGCACACCGCCCGCCAGTACACCCTGGACCGTCAGCAGTTCGGCCGCCCGCTGGCCGCCAACCAGCTGATCCAGAAGAAGCTTGCCGACATGCAGACCGAAATCACCCTGGCGCTGCAGGGCTGCCTGCGCCTGGGGCGTATGAAGGACGAAGGTACGGCTGCGGTGGAGATCACGTCGATCATGAAGCGCAACTCCTGCGGCAAGGCGCTGGATATCGCCCGCATGGCGCGTGACATGCTGGGCGGCAACGGTATCTCCGACGAATTTGGCGTGGCCCGTCACTTGGTGAACCTGGAGGTGGTCAACACCTATGAGGGTACCCATGACGTGCATGCGCTAATCCTGGGGCGTGCACAGACCGGTATCCAGGCCTTCTATTGATAAGGAGCCAGCCCATGGGCGCGCTTTCACATCTGCGGGTGCTGGACCTTTCGCGCGTGTTGGCCGGCCCGTGGTCTGGCCAGATTCTCGCTGACCTCGGTGCTGACGTGATCAAGGTCGAGCGCCCGGGCAGCGGCGACGACACGCGTTCATGGGGGCCGCCCTTCCTCAAGGATGCCGAGGGTGAGAATACAAGTGAGGCGGCCTATTACCTGTCGGCCAACCGCAACAAGCGCTCGGTGACCATCGATTTCACCCAGCCCGAGGGGCAGCGCCTGGTGCGCGAGCTGGCGGCAAAGTGCGATATCGTCATCGAGAACTTCAAGGTGGGGGGGCTGGCGGCGTATGGACTGGACTACCCGAGCCTGAAAGCGGTCAATCCACGGCTTATCTATTGCTCCATCACAGGCTTTGGTCAGACCGGCCCCTATGCCAGGCGTGCTGGCTATGACTTCATGATTCAGGGGTTGGGTGGGCTGATGAGCCTGACCGGCCGCCCGGAGGGTGAAGAAGGTGCTGGGCCGGTGAAAGTGGGGGTGGCGCTTACTGACATTCTCACCGGGCTCTATTCGACGGTCGCCATGCTCGCCGCCCTTGCGCACCGGGATCAGACTGGCGTCGGCCAGCATGTCGACATGGCGTTGCTCGATGTGCAAGTGGCTTGCCTGGCGAACCAGGCAATGAACTATCTGACCACGGGGGCTGCGCCACGGCGGCTGGGCAATGCGCACCCTAATATCGTGCCCTACCAGGATTTCCCGACGGCGGATGGTGACTTCATTCTTACCGTGGGCAACGACAGCCAGTTCCGCAAGTTCGCCGAGGTGGCCGGGCAACCCCAATGGGCGGACGACCCGCGCTTTGCCACTAATAAGTTGCGCGTGGCCAATCGGGTCGAGTTGATTCCTTTGATTCGTCAGGCCACGGTGTTCAAGACCACGGCGGAGTGGGTGAGCCAGTTGGAGGCGGCCGGGGTGCCGTGCGGGCCTATCAATGACCTGGCGCAGATGTTCGAGGACCCTCAGGTAGTGGCGCGTGGTTTGGCAGTAATGATGCCGCATCCGTTGGCGGGTAGCGTCCCACAGGTGGCCAGCCCGATACGCTTGTCGGAGACGCCGGTGGAGTATCGTCGTGCGCCGCCGCTGCTGGGTGAGCATACGGAGCTTGTGCTGGAGGAAGTGCTAGGGTTGGATGCGAGCGAGGTGCAGCGCTTGCGCGGTAATGGTGTGCTGTAGAGGCTTCAGCGTCTATTGAAAGCGGGGAGGCCGTCAGGCCTCCCCGCTTTGCTTTTTCAGGGATCTGAAGGTTTGTTGAAATTAAAGGTTGACGGGCCTTCGAATCCCCTTATAATGCGCCCCACTTCCAGCGACAACGGAACGACAAACTCCTTGAGATTCAATGAGTTAGGCGATTCGGAAGGTGCTGTAAGGGCTACGATCTACTGATCGCCAGCGGTTGAGATGATGGTTGACAGCGCTTTCAAGTGCTGTATGATTCGCCTCCCGCTACGAGAGATCGCAGTGAGTCAAGTGTTTGAAGCTAAACGAGTTTCTCGCAAAAAACTTCAAAATAAACGCT
>NZ_JAPFCG010000029.1:0-63189 GCF_026240995.1 Pseudomonas sp. DCB_BI
GACGCAGAGCCACCGGGCGCTGGTGACAGCCTTCATCGAGCAGGCCAACGGCGGGTTCAACACCACGCCAGCGAAGGGAGCGGACGAGCCGCTGACCACGGTCACCAACACCGGCAGCCAGCAGCGCCTAGTGACCGCCAGCCTGGCCACGCTCCGCCGCAACTGCGTAGGCCGTCCCGTAGATGACCTAGTGCCGACAATGACCGCCGGCGCCGAGCACCACGCCTTGGTCGAGTACAAGCTGTCGCCGGAGCATGAGGAAGGCGCCCTGCGGGTAGCAGCGTTCCTGATCAGCTACTACGGCACGGAAAACATCAGCGCCTGCGACGCGCCGGCACCGACGGTTACCACCAAGGACCGCCTGGGCCTGGTCACCGTCTTCGTGAAGGGAACGCCCTATGTGATCGTAGATATCGGCCTTCGCATGTTGCAGCCGCACGAGCTGTACCGCGCCCAAGGCTTCCCGGCCAGCTACATCATCGACAAGGGCGCCGACGGCAAGCCGTTCACCAAAACTGAGCAGGTGCACATGTGCGGCAACAGCGTCAGCCCGCCGCCGATGGCCGCCCTCGCCCGGGCAAACGACCCGTGGCGCATCACCTCATCCCAAGCCGAAGCCGCATGACGCGGAGGTATCCCATGCCCACAGAAAACCGATCCAGCAACACCGAGATGGTCAGCGTGCCCGAAGGGTTCATGCTGGTTGAGCGCAGCATCTGGACCGAAAAGCAGGTCGACGCTGCTACAGCGTGCATCACTCGCCTGAAGGGCGTTCCGACCATGACTGACCGCGCCCTAGCCATGGCAGCGATTGATGCTGCCCAGTGCACCGCGCCGGATATCGCGCTATCCGATCTACTGCCTGCCCAGCAGCCCCACCCCGAGCCTATAGCCTGGATGGTTGGTACTGCCATCTGGTGGACCAAAGTAGGGGCGGAGCGGGATGCGGCGGAGACTGGGCTGCAGATTGTTGGGCTGGGGCCTATGACTGTCATCGCGCCATCCGAGCAGCACCTGGGCGTCGAGATCGAAACAGTGAGGCGGAGCGGATGATTCATTACCACGGCACGCCAATCGGCGGCACCCGGCAGGATGCGGCGCGGTTGCTTGCCGGCCGACACGCCTTGGTGCCATTCCCGCGGCAAGACGACATGGGCATTGTCGCCGAGGCCTGCCAGTCCTTCGTTTTCGATAACGGCGCGTTCACCGTCTGGAAGAAAGGCGGCCAAGTAGATGTCGAAGGGTACACCCGCTGGGTGGGTGACTGGCACCGGCACCCCGGATTCGACTGGGCCCTAATCCCTGACGTGATCGACGGGGACGAAGACGCCAACGATCGGCTGCTCGAGCAATGGCCTGGCCATCTGCCCGGTGTGCCGGTCTGGCACATGCATGAGTCGATCGAGCGCCTGCAGCGCCTGGCCAAGTCCTGGCGCACGGTTGCCCTGGGCAGTTCAGGCCAGTGGCGCTCGCCGGGCACCGCAGCATGGTGGAAGCGCATGGGCGCGGCAATGGACGCAGTATGTGATGACCAAGGCCGGCCAATATGCCGCCTGCACGGCCTGCGGATGCTTGACCCGGCGATCTTCCAGAGCCTGCCGCTCGCATCGGCTGACAGCACGAACGCTGCAGTGAACGGCGGCAGCATCAGCCGCTTCGGCATGTACACCCCGCCTTCCGCCGGCCAGCGCGCCAGCGTGATCGCTGATCGTATAGAGGCGCATACCAGCGCACCGACCTGGCAGCGCGAGCCACAGACCGAACTCGCGCTGTAGAGAACATCTGTACTCCTTGCTGCAACCCCTCTCCCCTCTATTCACTGCCGCGATATGGCGGCCAAGGAATCCCTGTGTCCGAAAAAATTGAGTTGGACCTCGACGCCATCGAGGCAGCAGCCAAGGCCGCAACGCCGCAAGACTTCGTCAGCGCCCAAGTCGGCGGAGCCGAAGAAGGCTGGATGGAATGCCCAGGGTGCGGCGGCGAAGGCTCCGTCGAGCTGACGGCCGACTACCTGAACTACGACGGCGTGGCTCTGGGTGTGCAGTTCTACGGGATCGGCGAGCCACACGTTCACGCAGAGGCCTACTACCGCGCCGCCCGGCCTGCAGTCATGTTGGCCCTGATTGCAGAAGTCCGCGCCCTGCGAGCTGACGCAGCGCGGTATCGCTGGCTGCGTGACCCGGACGGCCAGGAAGATCTCGGCAGCGAATACAACATGCCGCCCATCATCTGCGGCTACGCCGAGCATGAGGACATTCTTGCCAATGATGCGCTCGACCGCGCAATCGACCAGGGCGTGGAGGCGCTTAAGTCATGACCCGCCTCGCCCTCTGCCTCCTGCTGCTGGCCACCGGCGCCAGCGCAACCGAGAACATCATCGACGTGCAGCACGACAGCCAGCGCGGCGTCACCTGCTACCTGCTCAACGGGGTCGGCATCAGCTGCATCCCCGACAGCCAGCTGCAGGCCGGCAGCCAGCGCCAGCTCTCCCCGCACGAAACACAACCCGAACCTACACCCGCACTGGCGCCTGGGCGCTGGATTGATGAGAGGTATCAGCTGTGAGCAAGATCGATTGGAGCAAGGCACCAGAATGGGCCGATGGGCACGGCCTGGTCGCCCACCACGGCATAACCGAGGTGTGGATCAACACGGACCAGTACGCAGTGGTCGGCGCCGAGGATCGAGCCTATCCCTATGGCGGCGGCAGTGGCGATCACCGGCACAACTTCACGCGAGGCCAGGTGCAGTACATCACGCCGCGGCCGGCGCGCTGGGATGGCGAAGGTCTTCCTCCTATTGGCCAGAAGATCGAAATGAAGAACAAGCGCTCCACAGAAGATTGGGCTCGGCCTGGATTTCAGGAAGTGACCATCACTGCCATGGGCGCACAGCTGTTTTTGGTCACTTATCGCGAGGGCGGCGAAGAAAACTGCGGCCATCTCAGCGAGTACGATTTCCGGCCGCTCAGCTCTCCTGAGCAACGGGCGGAGGAAGAGCGTCAGCGGGCTGCGCGACAAATGTGCCTGGCCGCCGGGCATGAATCCCCAACTCCCGGGCAGATCAAAATGGGATTGACGCTGTACGACGCCGGCTACCGCAAGCAGGTGGCGCCATGATCGCCCTCGCCTACATGGCATACCTGATCTACAGGGGGCCGCGATGAGGAAGGTTACTCGCACAGTTGATGACCCGACCGCCAAGTGGGGGTTCCGCGTAATCCCAGCCACCTATGAGGAAGCCGAGAAGATCACCGGCTTCCGCCTGGACCGACGACACAACTACTCCATCAACCGGGAAGGCGAAGTCGAGGTACTGGGAGTGTGTTCCGTGGAGTGTTCAGGTTGCAGCTGCGATTGCTCAAGCTGCAGCTATGGCTACAACGCCCACCCGGCAGCTGGCTGCCGAGAATGCGGCTACACCGGGCGCAGCCGCATGTACTTCGGCTATCCGCCGAGCCCGCCCAGGCTCAAGAAAGCAGCATAACCCCTCCCCCTACAACTCAAGCCCGCCGGCGTGCCGACCAGAAGTGCGTCACGGCCAGCAATACACCTGGTATGGCCATGCCAAGGCCGCTGTAGATGAAGCCAGGCTGACCTGTCATCAGCCCACTGAAAGCGAACCCGACGCCAGTTGGTATCAGGGTTACTGCTGCATAGCCCCACGGCTTTCTTGTTTCCTTGGCCATATCGCTCCTCCTCTTGAACCCCGATTAAACCACATGAGCCCGCCGACAGGCGCAGGCGAGGATTACCTATGTCCGCAACAGAACGATTCCACCACACCGCGAACGACTGCTTGGAGCGCCTGGCGGCCGATCTCTGGCCGGAAGCCAAGCTGGCTCTGGTCATATACACCCCTGAGAAGCCTGAGCTCGACATCGTGCTCAAGGACAGCGGCCTCAACGTCGACGAGGTCGTGAACACCCTGCGCCGGCGCGGTGGCCTGGGCCTGGATGGCGAGAACATCTACAAGCGCCTGCTCTGCGACGTGATCATCGGGGCCATGGCTTGCGGCAAGCAAAACAGAAACCCGCCGCCTGCTGATCACTGGGGTCAGGAGTTTTGGAATGTCGGCCGGGCCGAGGGAGCGCTGCAAGAAGAACTGGTGCAGGCGCTGCGCCTGTTGCGCAAAGAGCTGGACGCCTGCCAGCGGGTGATCCATTACACGGACGGCTTCGATCCGGCGTACGTCAACGATGCCCAAGCCGCACTGAAGGTCGCCGACGCAGTGCTCGAAAAAACTTCCCCCTGACCACCAACCTGCCGCCACCGGCGGCGTGGAGACCACCCATGAACCTGATCGACTGCTACGTCACGAAGATCCTCGGCGCGCCGTACCGCAAGTTCGGCGCCTGGTGGGTCGACGTCGAATACAACAGTTGGGGCAGCACCAGCAAAACACGACTCATGTTCCGCACCGAGGAAGCCGCCCGGGCGGCGAAGGTCGGGCACCACTTCACCGCCTGAGGATCAGCCATGACGACCCCATTCAAGGCCTACACCCTGGGCGAGGATTTCGCCGTACGGGAGGTCACCATCGTGCGCAACGGGTTGTTCTGCGTGGACAGCCAAGGCGTGAAGCACCCGAAGCCGAAGCTGTTCACCAGCGCCAAGGCTGCGCAGGACAAAGCGAGGAAATGGCTGGCTGACCGCGACGCGCAGCTTGCGAAAGAAAACGCGCTGCACGAGCAGCGGAAGAAGATCGTTGCATCCTACTGATCACCGCCGGGTACGGCAGGAGCCCTAAATGGAACCAGAGATCATCCACATTCCCGAACTGGCAAAGCTGCTGGGTCGGTCTGAGTCAGCCATTCGCAGCGCCCGGCAAGCCGGTGCAGCGTGGCTGCCCCCTTTTTTCAAGCAGGGCGCGCGCGTGTGCTGGCGGGTCAGCACGGTGCGCGAGTTCCTGCAGGAGTTCGAACAGGGCCTACACACTCCGGCCAAGCCCGGCCGGAAGCGCCAAGCTCCGCCGACGCTGGCCAGTGTCCGCTAACCCAGCTTATCCGCCAGCGCGTCCGGGCACAGGTGGGTGTATCGCTTGAGCATGCTCATGGTTTTATGGCCGGTGATGGAGGCCACCTCCATGATCGACAGACCCTTCTCGAAAAGCCGGGATGTACCTTCGTGGCGCAGGTCATGGAAGTGCAGGTCTTCCACCTTGGCCGCTTTGCAGGCCCGGTTGAAGTACTGGCTCACCGAGTGCGGCGCCAGCGAGAACACTTTTCCATCCAGGCGCGCCGGCAACCCGTCAAGGAGCGCCCGCGCCTTGGTGGAAAGTGGGACCAGGCGCCGGGTACCATTCTTGGTGTCCTCGAGCAGCACATGCTTCGCCTTCACATTCTCCCGGCGCAGGCCCAGGAGCTCGCTGCGTCGCATCGCCGTCTCCACCGCAATCTGGATGATCGCCGGCATCTCGGCGTGAATCGCCCCCGCCTTCTCGATCACGCCGGCCAGTTCGAAGCTCTTCGGTCGGCGATCCCTCTCCTTTGCCCCTTTGGGCATGCGAAGTTTCATAACCGGGTTGCTCAACCCCTCAATACCCCAGTCCTTGATGGCTACCGTGAACAGGTGGCTGATGATTGCCAGGTCGAGCCTGACCGTGGCCGTGGACTTGCCCGCCTTGAGCTCTTCATCCCTGTACGACGCAAAATCACTTGATCGCAAAGCAGCCAGGCCTTTCCCGGCAAATGGATGCTTCTTCCACTTGTTGATCCGGGTCTGCTCCTGCTTCGCGCCTTTCTTGGTCGAGCTGACTTCCCTGGAGTACCGATCCAAGGCTTCAGTCAGGGTGGTTCGCTCCGCCTCTCGCATATCGACGAAACGGGCGCGCGACATGTCGCCCTCGATCTCCGCTGCCCAGCGCTGGGCCTCGGCCTTGGTATCGAAGGTCGCGGAGAGAGATGGGTATCCTTTCCGGCGGATCTTTGCCCGCCATGCGCCGCCTGGGCGCTGCTCGTAAGTGGCCATGCACCGGATTTTGCCGGGGACAACTGGGACACGCAATTTTCTTCGGTGTCCCAAATTTGTCCCAAACCGAGCGCGGGACAAAATCCGCAGGCATTAAAAAAGCCCCGCAACCTCAATGGCTGCGGGGCTTTCGAATGGTGGAGGCCGAGGTCGGAATCGAACCGGCGTAGACGGATTTGCAATCCGGAGCATAACCACTTTGCTACTCGGCCTCAAAGGTCGGATCTAGCTGCTTTCGCTTTGCTATCTCCTTGAAACGCTGAACCTTTTTCAAAGTTTGCTGCGTTTCGATGGGCGCCATTATGTCTTCATTCCTTTAACCTTGCAACCCCCTGAACGAAAAAAAATTTCAACGGGTTCAAGGTGTTAGCGCAGGCGGCCGAGTTTACTCCACAAACCCACCACGGTGTTCTCCACCGCGCCGCTGGCGGCCACGCCGATACGCTCCTGCAGGCTCTTGCGCTCGGCATAGTGCAGGTGGAACAGGTTGGCGTTGCGCGCCCGCTCGCTCAGGTACTCGTCGCTGGTCTGCAGCGCGTCCACCAGTTTGCGGTTGAGTGCCGCAACGCCCAGCCATACTTCACCGGTGGCCACTTCGTCGATATGCAGCTGCGGGCGATAGCGGGCGACGAAGTCCTTGAACAGCTGGTGGGTGATGTCCAGGTCTTCCTGGAATTTCTCCCGGCCCTTTTCGGTGTTTTCGCCAAATACAGTCAAGGTGCGCTTGTATTCGCCGGCGGTCAGCACTTCGAAGTCGATGTCGTGCTTCTTCAGCAAGCGGTTGACGTTGGGCAACTGCGCCACCACGCCGATCGAACCGAGCACGGCAAACGGGGCACTGACGATTTTCTCGCCGATGCAGGCCATCATGTAACCGCCACTGGCCGCCACTTTGTCGATGCACACGGTCAGCGGGATGCCTGCCTGGCGAATGCGCGCCAGCTGCGAGGCGGCCAGGCCGTAACTGTGCACCAGGCCACCGCCGCTCTCCAGGCGCAGCACCACTTCGTCACGCGGGGTGGCGAGGGTCAGCAGCGCGGTGATTTCGTTGCGCAGGCTTTCGGTGGCCGAAGCCTTGATATCACCATCGAAATCCAGCACGAACACCCGGCCCTTTTCATCGGCCTTGCCCTTGCCTTTCTTTTCCTGTTTTTCCGCTTTGGCCTGTTGCTTGCGCAGGACTTTGAGCTGGGCCTTGTCGAGCAGGCCGGACTCCAGGCGCTCGCGCAAGTCCTTGTAGAATTCGTTCAGGCGGGTGACCTGCAATTGCCCACCCGGTTTGCGCCGCCCTTTGCCACGCAACCCGGCTATGGCAGAAAGCACCACCAGGATAGCGATGACCAGGGTGGCGGTTTTGGCGAGAAAGCTTGCGTATTCGGCAAGAAACTCCACGTTGACTCCTTAAAATGCCTGCGCCACTGCGGCGCGTATTTGTTGCAAGCATACCGTTGCGCCTGGAGTGCTGCCAGCCGATGCAAACGCCGGCAACATCTTTCAAACGACCTTTTCAAACGCTTGTATGTTTTTTCGTTGACAGCCCGTGTGCCGCATCCTAACCTCGCAGCAACCTCCAACAGGCCGGAACCTTCCGTGGGCAACCTCTACCTGATCCGACATGGCCAAGCCTCCTTCGGTGCCGATGACTACGACGTCCTCTCGCCCGTGGGTGTGCGCCAGAGCCAGGCCTTGGGTCAACACCTGGCCCAGCTTGGTGTACGGCTGGACCGCTGCGTGGCCGGCGACCTTCGGCGCCAGCAGGATACCGCGCGCATTGCGCTACAAGCATTGCATGTCAGTGGCTGCCCGGTGCCGGCTGTTGAGACCGACGCAGCGTTCAATGAGTTCGATGCCGACGGCGTGATCCGTGCACTGTTGCCCGGCCTGTTGCCAGAAGAACCCGACGCCCTGCAAGTGCTGCGCAATCCCGCCCAGCACCGCAGTGAGTTCCAGCGCCTGTTCGCGCTGATGGTTCAGCGCTGGCACGATGGCGAGCATGCTGACGATGGCCTGGAGACCTGGCAGGCGTTCACTGCCCGGGTCCAAGGTGCCCTGCAGCGCGTGCTGGATACTGCCGGCAGCGGCGACAATGTCGCCATTTTCACCTCCGGCGGCACCATTGCCGCCCTGCTCCACCTGGTTACCCGCATTACCCCAGGCCAGGCGTTCGCGCTGAACTGGCAGATCATCAACACGTCGCTCAGCCAGCTGAAGTTCCGCGGCCGCGACGTGGCACTGGCTTCCTTCAACAGCCAGGCCCATGTGCAGTTGTTGAGGGCGCCGGAGCTCGTCACTTACCGATAAGCCCGGCTAGTTGTGTCCCTGCGGGGACGTGTAAATCACTCTATAAGGAATGCGCCATGACCTCCGTAGCTGATGCCGTGAAAAAGATGCAAGAGAAGTTCAACCCATCCGCTGCCGCCGGCCTGGACCTGGTGTTCGGCTTCAACATCACCGACGAAGGCAAGCACTACGCCCTGATCGTCAAGGACGGCACCTGCGACCTGCAGGAAGGCGAGAACCCGGATGCCAACTGCACCCTGGTGATGGACAGCGAAACCCTGAAGGGCATCGTCAGCGGCGAAACCGACGGCATGCAGGCCTTCATGGGCGGCAAGCTGCGCGTTGAAGGCGACATGATGCTGTCGATGAAACTCAGCGAGCTGTTCCCGTCCTGAGTGCCGGGGATACCGCATGATCGGAAAACCGAAGCCTGACCGGCTTCGGTTTTTTTTTGCCCGCTTGCGCAGGCTCAACCGACTAGCGCGGCCCTCTGGGAAAGCGGCCTCGGTCGCAAACCGTGCAAGGGGTCTGCAGGAATAGGTGGCGCCCTGCAGCGGAGCAAGGAGACTGCTCACACGATGAGCACTCGCTGAGCCGGCAGGTCCCATCAAGGCAGTTGATCTTGATGCAACACCCTCACCTATATGGCGCCTGGCACGCTTGTTCCAACCTCGGCAGACCATTAGATTAGCCAATAGTCCTTGCGATCGAGAATAAGGAAAACGCATGACGCTCACCGACCAGTCCACCCAGGTACGCCCCGGCGAAGAGCTCGACGCGGCCGTCATCGACCCTTACCTCAAAGCCCACATTCCCGGCCTGGCCGGCCTGCCGAGCATCAGCCAGTTTCCGGGTGGCGCCTCCAACCTCACCTACCTGGTCAGCTACCCGAATCGCGACTTTGTGCTGCGTCGTCCACCGTTCGGCCAGAAGGCCAAGTCGGCCCACGACATGGGCCGCGAGTTCCGCATCCTCAACCAGCTGAACAGCGGCTTCCCCTATTGCCCTAAGGCCTATGCACACTGCACCGACACCAGCCTGATCGGTGGCGAGTTCTATGTGATGGAGCGGGTCAAGGGCATCATCCTGCGCTCGGACATCCCAGCCGAACTGAACCTCGACGCCAGCCGTACCGAAGCCCTGTGCAAGAGCTTCATCGACCGCTTGGTGGAGCTGCACCAAGTGGACTACAGCGCCTGCGGCCTGGCCGACCTGGGCAAGCCAGAAGGCTACGTACAGCGCCAAATCGATGGCTGGACCAGCCGCTACGAGAAGGCCCTGACCCCGGACGCGCCGCGCTGGGAACAGGTAACCGCCTGGCTGCACGCTAAAATGCCCGCCGACCACCCGCGGCCAGGCATCGTGCACAACGACTACCGCTTCGACAACGTGATCCTCGACGCTGACAACCCCATGCGCATCATCGGCGTACTGGACTGGGAGATGGCCACCTTGGGTGACCCGCTGATGGATCTGGGCAATAGCCTTGCCTACTGGATCGAAGCCGGCGACCCGCCGCCGGTACAACTGATGCGCCGCCAGCCGAGCAATGCGCCCGGCATGCTGAGCCGCCGCCAGTTCGTCGACTACTACGCCGAGCGCGCCGGCATCCGCCTGGACAACTTCGATTACTACTATTGCTACGGCCTGTTCCGCCTGGCCGGCATCGTCCAGCAAATCTATTACCGCTTTTATCACGGCCAGACCCAGGACAAGCGCTTCGCACAGTTCATCCACATGAATCGCTTGCTGGAGCACATGACCTTGCAGGTCATCGACAAGTCCAGCCTCTGAGCATTGCCCACGACGACGGTTAACAAGGAAAACAGCATGTCCAAGACTCACCTGTTCGACCTCGACGGCAAGATTGCCTTCGTTTCCGGCGCCAGCCGTGGCATTGGCGAGGCCATCGCCCACTTGCTGGCGCAGCAAGGGGCCCACGTGATCGTTTCCAGCCGCAAGCTCGAGGGTTGCCAGCAAGTGGCCGACGCCATCATCGCCGCAGGGGGCAAAGCCACGGCGGTGGCCTGCCACATTGGTGAACTGGAGCAGATTCAGCACGTGTTCGCCGGCATCCGTGAACAGTTCGGGCGCCTGGACGTGCTGGTCAACAACGCCGCCACCAACCCACAGTTCTGCAACGTGCTGGACACCGACCCGGGCGCTTTCCAGAAGACCGTGGATGTGAATATCCGGGGTTATTTCTTCATGTCGGTAGAGGCCGGCAAGCTCATGCGTGACCATGGCGGCGGCAGCATCATCAACGTGGCGTCGATCAACGGGGTTTCACCGGGGCTGTTCCAGGGCATCTATTCGGTGACCAAGGCCGCAGTCATCAACATGACCAAGGTGTTCGCCAAGGAGTGCGCCCAGTTTGGTATCCGCTGCAATGCCCTGTTGCCCGGCCTGACCGACACCAAATTCGCCTCGGCACTGGTCAAGAACGATGCCATCCTCAACGCCGCCTTGCAGCAGATCCCGCTCAAGCGCGTAGCCGATCCCAAAGAAATGGCCGGCGCGGTGCTGTATCTGGCCAGCGATGCCTCCAGCTACACCACCGGCACCGCACTCAATGTAGACGGCGGGTTCCTTTCTTGATCAGGTTTTGACCGCCACCAGGGTGTAACTCAGGGGATGCTCTGGTGCTCGACCAGAGCCGTCAGTAGCAGCCCGTGGCCCAGCAAGGCGGTAATCCGGTTTCAGCAGTGCTGCCAAGGTACGTGCCCAGGGTTCGATACGAGGTAGCCAGCAGAGCGCGCCAATGCCGGTGTAGACCAGGTCGTACCCACCGGCAAGACCTTGTCGGCCGCGTAGACGTCAGATTCCACATATTCGATAGCCGTCGTCCTTGAGGGTAAGCGCTTGATGCTAGACGCCACCCTGCACACACCACAGCACTGCCTTGCTCAAATTTGTAAAACCCGCTGCCTCAGCCGTGTAGAAGGGAATGCCCCCGTTCAAGTCGATACGGTTACAAACAGGTCGCTGCTGCCGCCCGGCGCTGCAGCGCCACGCTGTCGTTCTTCTGCGCGTAGTAATCCACGTGCGTGCCACCCGCCTGCGGATACACATCCACGAACGACTCGGCCTGACGGGTATATACGGTCAACCCCCCTTGCTTGCGCGGTTCCAGGTAGCCACTGGCGTCATCGCCGAACACCTTCTCTTCCTGCCAGCTGAACTGGATGCACTGCGCCACCAGCTCTGGTGCCTTGTGCGAGTCGAGCTGCGCAGTCGGCTTGCCGCCGCGCGCAGTGTCCATCGTCGCAGAAGCACAACCGACCAGCATCAGTGTCACGGCCATCGGCAGAATCGCACGCATGTTCCATCCTCGAGGTTTTGAAAAGAAGCGACTCTAGCACTGGCACGCAGCCCGAGTGAATTGTCACGCCCATTCCGCTGTCGCAGACAAGACATGCCGTTACAAGGAGCCCGTCATGAAACTGCACTACCTGTTATTCGCCGCCCTACCCTGCTTGCCACTGGCAGCCACCGCAGCCCCCTCCAGCGAAGAAAGCATCACCGCCCCGGAAACCCACAATCGCGAGCTCAAGGTCGGCGACAAGGCTCCGGACCAGTACAAGCGTGACGACCAGACCATCAAGGACTGGAAAGCCAAGGGCCTGCCCACGCCGGAAAAGGAAAGCCACTGGGTGCGCATGGGCGAGCACTATGTGCTGATACAGATTACCAACGGAGTGGTGCTGGCCATCCAGCCTGCCTCCTGATTCATCCCGCCTTCACCAGCGCCGCCATGTGCACGGTGTCACACCCGGCGGCTTTGGTCTTATAAAGCGCCGCATCGGGCTGGACCAGCAGGCTGGCGGCGCTGTCTCTCGGGCCCCGCACGCCGCACCCTAGGCCAATGCGCCGCAACCCCATCCACCGGCCCCGGTGACCATTGAAGCCATTCAAGCGTTGAGACGCTCGATGTCGATCATCGCCAGCGCCAGGCCGCTCATCGCCGGCAGCACATTTTTTTACTCGTCCAGGAAACCAAATGGATCGATCCCAGTCTCAGAAGGTGTGCGGTAAACCTTTGCGGATCAAGGACCTATATCGTGATGATGCGTTTTGCAAGCCTTTCGCTGGTTGCTGTTGTCCTGCTCACCGCAGGTTGCCATAGCCATCGCTACCATGACGATGACGATGGATGGCGTGACCGCGACCGTGACCATCGCCACCACCACCGGCATGACCGCGACAATGACGATGATGACAATCGCCAATACCGCGGTGACCGTTACTACCGCTGAAGCGTCTTTTCCAGCCCTGACCCGCCGCCCGTTGCGCGGCAACACATCCTGATGATTCCTTTGAGGTTCGTATCATGCGTCTGACTCTGCCTTCCCTTGCCCTCGGCCTGCTGCTGTGCCAGGGCGCTTTCGCCGGTGACGGCACTGCCGCCATTGGCGGTGGCCTGGGTGGTGTCCTGGGCAACGTTGTTGGCCAACAGCTCGGCGGCAGAACTGGCGCCGCCATCGGCGCCGGCGTCGGCGGCGCGGCCGGCAGTGCCGTCGGCGCACGCAAGGGTAACCGCACCGAAGCCGCCATTGGCGGTGGCCTGGGTTCAGCCGGCGGCTCGCTGCTGGGCGGCGCAGTAGGCGGCAAAACCGGCTCTACCGTGGGTGCCGGCCTGGGCGGCGCCGCCGGTGGCGCACTGGGCAACCACCTGGGCGACGACAACCGCGGTAGCAAGAAGCATCGCCGTCACCGTCACTGATACCGTTGGCCTGAAAGGCCGCAACCTCGGCCACCGGGGGCGCGGCCTTGCGCGGCGAAAGGGCCATCACTGGCGAACAAAATCTTCAGCTTGACCGGCTGCTTTGCATCACAAGTCTGTTCCTACCGGACAGTCTTGCCCCCGAAACACTGCAGCACATCAACACCCCCTTCACCGCAAGCTGGCACACTGGCTGCTACTGTCTATCGTGCCTCCGTGTGAAGGAACACTCCCTCCCCATGAACCAAGAGCTGCTCTGGGTCCTCGGCCTGCTGGCCATTGTCATTGTCCTGTTCGTCATCAACCGCCCACGCATGGACGTGGTCGCGCTGTTGGTGATCCTCGCCCTGCCATTGCTCGGCATACTGACCGTGGAGCAGGCCCTGGCCGGCTTCAGCGACCCCAACGTGGTACTGATCGCTGCCCTGTTCGTAATTGGCGAAGGCTTGGTCCGCACCGGTATCGCCTACCGCATCGGCGAGTGGATGAGCGAGCGGGCCGGCAACAGTGAGGCCCGCCTGCTGGTCCTGCTGATGGTGGCCGTGGCCGGGCTAGGCTCGATCATGAGCTCAACCGGCGTGGTCGCCATCTTCATACCCGTGGTGTTGAGCATCGCCGCACGCCTGCAACTCTCCCCCAGCCGCCTGATGATGCCACTGGCCTTCGCCGGCCTGATCAGCGGCATGCTCAGCCTGGTGGCCACACCACCCAACGTTGTGGTGCACAGCGAGCTGGTACGCCATGGCCACGCGGGCTTCAGCTTCTTCAGCTTCACCCCGTTCGGCCTGGTGGTGCTGGTGATGGGCATCGGCTACATGCTGCTGACTCGCAAGTGGCTCAATGGTGAAGTGCGCAAGGATGGCCGCGTGGAAAGCCGACGCACGCTGCTGGACCTGGTACTGGACTACAAACTCAACGGCCGTGAGCGGCGCCTGCGCATCCGCCCAAACTCGCCACTGATCGGCCACACCCTCGGCGAATTGGAGCTGCGCACTCGGCACGGCGCCAACGTGATTGGCATCGAGCGCCAGCACAAGTTCACCACCCGGGTGATCTCCGCCGGGTCCAGCACCGTGCTGCAACAGGGCGACGTGCTGCTGCTCGACCTGTTCGCCAACCGTGACGACCTGCGCAGCCTGTGCCAGACCATGCAGCTGGAACCGCTGCATTTCAAGGCGGCCTATTTCATCGACCAGTCCCAGGACCTGGGCATGGCCGAGGTGTCACTGCCACCAGGTTCACAACTGATCGGCAAGACCATTCTGGAACTTGCCTTCCGTACCCGCTACGACCTCAACGTGGTCGGCCTGCGCCGCGAGCAGGCGGCTATCGAAGAACAACTGGTGGAAGAAAAGCTGCGCCTGGGCGACACCCTGCTGGTGGTCGGCCCCTGGAAGGCGGTGCGCCTGTTGCAAAGCAAACCCAAGGATTTCCTGGTTCTGAGCCTGCCCGCAGAGATCGACCAGGTGGCGCCTGCCCGCACCCGTGCGCCACAGGCATTGCTGAGCCTGGCGGTGATGGTCGGGCTGATGGTCAGCGGCGCGGTGCCCAATGTCATCGCCGCGCTGATTGGCTGCCTGTTGATGGGTGCCGGCCGTTGCATCGACATGAACAGCGCCTACCGGGCCATCCACTGGCAAAGCCTGGTGCTGATCGTCGGCATGTTGCCATTTGCCCAGGCGCTGCAGAAAACCGGCGGTATCGACCTGGCGGTAGGCGGGCTGGTCGCCGTGCTGGGCGGCGCCGGCCCCAGTGCCATCCTTGCCTGCCTGTTCGCCGTCACGGCGGTGATTGGCTTGTTCATTTCCAACACCGCCACTGCCGTGCTGATGGCGCCAGTAGCCGTCAGCACGGCGGCGCAGCTGGGCATGTCGCCCTACCCGTTCGCCATGACCGTAGCGCTGGCCGCATCGGCAGCGTTCATGACGCCGGTGTCATCGCCGGTCAACACGCTGGTGCTGGGGCCGGGGCAATACCGCTTCGCCGACTTCGTCAAAATCGGCGTGCCCTTCACCGTGCTGGTGATGCTGGTCACTGTGGTCATGGTGCCGTGGTTCTTTGGCTTGCAATGACAATCGCAGGCAACCTGGCATTATCCCGACCGATCGCGGCAGATTGACATCAAGTACCTTGACGAAACACACTGCTACTCATTGCCCCAGGTTCTTCAAGACGTTGTCCTGGATTTCGTTTCCGCTTGCCGGTCGCGCTCATGGTTCATCCAGCCCAATCGCGCTTGTTGCCTTATGTCATTCTGCTGTGCCTGACCTTTGGCCTCACCCTGGGCGGCATCCTGGCCCGCCCGATCGAATCGCTGTCGCTGTTCTGGCCGGTGAATGCGGTACTGGCTGGCCTGCTGCTGCGCTACCCCCGCCAGGCCACGCCTGCCGGGTTCAGCCTGGTGTGGCTGGCAATGGTCGGCGCCGACCTGCTGTGTGGGAGCGCCTGGGCCCCAGCGCTGTGGTTCAACCTGTGCAACCTGGGCGTGGTGGTCACGCTTTGGCAACTGCTTTCGCGCTTGCCGCGCCTGCATCGGCGCATGCGCTCCCCGCACGGCGTGCTCAGCGTGTTCGCCGCCTGCGCCGCCGGCGCCATGGTGGCGGCCAGCATGGCCGCGGTCATGGCCGCGCCGTGGTTCGAGCAATCGTTGCGCGCCACGTGGCTGGCATGGTTCAGCGAGCAATTCTCGACCGGCGTGCTGGTGCTACCGGTGCTGCTTACCGCGCCCTCGGCACGCGCCATGGTGCGCGGCGGTGCGCAGGCCATCCGCCTGGCGCCGCTGCTGGTGTTGATGGCCTCGCTGGCGTTCAGCATCGCGTTCGGGGGCCCAGGGGCGATTGCCTTCCCGATTGCCGCCTTGCTCTGGTGCGCCTGGACCTACTCGCCATTCCTGGTTTCATTGCTGACCCTCACCGCCGGCAGCACCTTGATCGTGGCGGTGGCGCAGAACCTGATGCACTTCAGCGTGCCGCAAAGCGAGCCCGGGGTCACAACGCTGATGTCCGCACGCCTGGGCATTGCCATGCTGGTACTCGGGCCGCTGGTGGTGGCCTGCGTCAGCCAGGCCAACCGCAGCCTGATGGCCCGTCTGGCGCACCAGGCCACCATCGACCACCTCACCGGCGTGCTCACCCGTAGCGCCTTCACCCGCCGCGCCAACGCACTGCTGGACAGCCGCCAGCAGCACGCCCAGGCGCTCCCGCTGACCTTGATGATGCTGGACATCGACCACTTCAAGTCGATCAACGATGCCCACGGCCACGCGGTCGGCGACCAGGTGCTGCGCCAATTCGCCGGCACCCTGCAAGACCAGTTGCACAACGATGAGCTGTTCGCCCGCCTGGGGGGCGAGGAGTTCGTTGTTGTTGTCCCCGGCCTTGCGCCGGAGCGGGCCAAGTTCACTGCCGAGCGCCTGCGCCGCGCCGTGCAGGACCTGCACGTGCTGCAGGGGGGCCAGCGCCTGCAAATTACCGTGAGTATTGGCGTGACTGGCTGCGACGCTGACGTGCCGGCCCCCAGCCTGGACGAACTGCTGGCAAGTGCCGACCACGCGCTGTACCGAGCCAAGGCCCATGGCCGCAACCGTGTCGAGCAGACCGAAGCACAGCGCCAGGTGAGCTGAACTAGCCGGCCAGCAAGTCCCACGACAGCTTGGCGATCAGCACACACAACAGCACCAGGAACAACCCGCGGACAAAACCGGCGCCCTTGCGTACCGCCAGCCAGGTGCCGGTCAGCGCCCCCAGGATGTTGCACACCGCCATGGGCAGGGCGATGGCATACAGCACGTTGCCCGACGGCACGAAGAACACCAGCGCCGCCAGGTTGGTAGCAATGTTCACCACTTTGGCTGAGGCCGAGGCGTGCAAGAAGTCCAAGGCGAAGAAGCGGATGAACAGGAAGATCAGGAAACTGCCGGTACCCGGGCCGAACAAGCCATCGTAGAAGCCAATGGCCCCACCGATCAGCACCGCCAGGCATTGTTCCTTGCGGCCGATCTGCGCCGGTTTGTGCAGAGTGCCAAAATCCTTCTTGCAGAAGGTGTAGATGGCCATCAGCACGATCAGCACCAGAACAGCCGGACGCATCACGCTGGGCGGCACCAGCGACACCGTGGCGGCACCGACGAACGACATGACAAAGGCGCTGACTGCCGCCGGTACGATCAGGCCCCAATCCAGTGTCACCTTGCGAATGAACGAACGCGCTGCGAAGGCCGTGCCACACACCGACGCCAGCTTGTTGGTGCCCAGCAATGCTGCCGGTTGCGCGGTAGGCAGCACGTTGAACAGGGCCGGGATCTGGATCAGCCCGCCGCCACCCACGGCGGCATCGATCAGCCCAGCGGCGAAGGCGAACACAGAGAGCACGGCAATATCCATCATGAAGCGGTTCCAGGCAGTTAAGACGTGCAAGGCTAATCAAAGAGGCGCACTTGTGTTGAAATGCCATATTGCAAAATCTGCAACGAGGACCCGGCAATGGCATTGGACATGCTGCGAGAAATTCAGGCGTTCGTCAGCGTGGCGCACAAGCGCAGCTTCGTTGCCGCCGCCCGTGCACTGGGGCGCTCGCCCAGCGCCGTGACCCGTGCAGTCCAAACGCTGGAGGACAATGCCGGGAGCAAGCTGCTCAACCGCAACGCCAATGCCGTTACGCTGACAGAAGCGGGTGAGCGCCTGCTGCCCCACGCCGAACGCTTGCTGGATGTGCAACGCGACGCTGCCGACGAACTGGCCGCGCTCAGTGGCAGCGCCCAAGGCTGGGTCCGCTTTGCCGTACCGCAGCTACTCGGTGAACATGTGCTGCCGCAGGTCCTTGCCGAGTTTTCCCGGTGCCACCCCCAGGTGACCCTGGACGTGCAGTACAGCGATGAGGCGCTTGACCCGCTGCAGGACAAATTCGATTTCGTGGTACGCGGCGCCTTCCCGCAATCGAGCGAACTGATCGGCTACCCACTATGGCCCTATCAGCGCCACCTGTATGCCAGCCCGACGTACTTGGCCTTGGCCGGTACGCCGCAACATCCGGAAGAGCTGGAGGGGCACACGCTGATCCTGCACACCGCGCCACGCATCCTCAAGGCCTGGCACTTCTGCCGCGACGGGCAGATCACCAGCCTGCGCCCGCGGCCCAGACTGCGTCTGGGTTCGGGCGACGCGGTGTACCATGCTGCCTTGGCCGGGGCCGGCATCGCCCGCCTGGCCGCCTGGGTTGGCGAAGCACAAGTGGCGGCCGGGCGCCTGGTCCGCGTGTGCCCGCAGTACCGCCTGACTTCCAGCAGCGGTCAGGACCCACAGATGCACGCCGTATTCCCTGCCGGCGAACTGCCGGCACGGTTTCGCGACCTGCTGGCGGCCCTGCGCCGTGCCGGCATGGCCCGTTGAATCAGCCCTCGAAACCACTGTTCAATTTCTGCTCAATTTAACAGAGGCCGCCGGGGGCTTGGCTTACAGCACTTTATCCACAGACCTACCCACGTTTTTTGTGGACAGATTTCCCAGCGCAAAGAATGACTTATCGCACAACCAACAAGGCCGAATTGGCCAGTTTGACCAGCTCGATCCACTCGGCCGTACTGATGACTCCGGCTTGCTCAAGCGCCTCGGCATTGCGCAGTGCCTGGTCATAACCCTGCTCATCAAGCGCCCCTTCAGCGAGAAAACGGCTACGCCACTCCAGCATGGCTGAAGTGCCTTTCTTGCATTCCATTAATGTGTCGACTCCAAGACAAAAACACTGACCGAATGAACGGCGGCGGGAGACTACACGAGGCTTTTACACTTGAGAATGACTTGCACCTACCGCTTGTCCAGCAGTGCAAAGCAGGGGAATACTGGCCATTTGGTCAGGTGTTGGGCCCGCCTCTTGAACTAGACGGGCCGCGCAGGTAAACCGCAGTTTGAATTCAGCTCGGCGGAATCGTGCCAAGCAGACCGATCAGAATGGTCAGCAGCAGAAAACCACCGAGGAACAGCGCCAGCTTGCCCATTGGAACCTCTACAGTTGTGATGCGGGAATGAGCACATTGTCGAGCTTGGGCTGATACGGTTACAGATTCAGGTTTGCGGAAAAAAAGCGGATCAGATGGTCCTCATGGTTTTTGCCCGGGGGGGGCAAATGCACGTTGCCACAACGCACGCGCAGCTTCCTGCGCACGCTGTTGAGCCGGCAGGTGCAGCTCAGGTCAGTCGCTGAAGTTTTTCTGCCGGTAGCCAGCCGAGTTCACCATTGCCATGGCGCCGACACCAGACCCAGCCATTGAGCGGGCGAACCAGCTGCACCAGCTGGCCCGGTTCGGCATCCAGCTCGTGCGCGCAATAATGGTCCAGTGCCCTCCCCTGGCCCACGCTGAGCCGTTCGATAAGCTGCGCCGGCACCCAGCCGGGCTCCTGCCCGGTGCAGCTGCACAGGTACCAGTCCTGCCAGCCGGGCTCGCCCTCGTAGCGGGGGCCGATATCCAGCAACGTGCCCTTGGCGAAGCGGATTGGCCGCGGGTATTCACTGCGGTGAGTTTCGATCACGACGTAATGCATGGGCCTCTCCCTGGCCGAAAACTTCGATGGTAGCAGCCACAGAACATACCGCCGCTGCCGCGCGTTTTGGGTGATCCTGCTGCATGGCTGGCCTTAAGACCTTCACCGCGTCGAACAAGTTGCACGCACCCTCGCGGCAAAAGCAGGACGGTAAGTGCTACATAACGTTTCAGAATGCGAAAGGGGCCCTGTGCCGCAGGGCGTACCCATCGAAAAATGATGGCGCCCCGCAGAGCCGGGCAGTCGGGCGGGTTTCGAGGACATGATTTGAAACGCCGGATGTAGGACGTTTTACCACGCGATGTAGGAAAACGGACAACGACAGGATTTGCCTGTATGAAACATCAGTTTCTTGAGCAAAATCGAGATGCTACGGTCCATTTTTCCTACAACGGCACGGACGCCCACAGCGTGAGAACCACATGGACCCGTTCAATAGCTCGGCCCTGAAACTGCAGAAGAATCTGCTCAACCTGCGCATTGAGCGGGACCGCCTGAGAAACGAGGGCAAGGATAAGGAGGCGGATCAGCTTGCAGGGCTAATTGCACAGCTGGAAGCGGCGATTCGGCAATTGCCGGGCGACATGAAGCCTGTGACCTTGCAGTGAGGCCTGATGGGCGCCTGAAGACTTGCGCGATTCCTGCGGGCGCGGCCTGGTGTCGCGAAAGGGCCGCAAAGCAGCCCCAGCAATGCGTGCATCACTGCAACTACCCTGTACCTTCAAAACAACTTGACCGTATAACTCACAATCAACCGGTTTTCATCGATATCGCTGCGGTAATTGGAGCGCGCCATCACGTTGCGGATGCGTACACCCAAACCCGCCAGCGGTCCGCTCTGCACCACGTAGGCCAGGTCCAGATCCCGCTCGCGGTCACGCCCTTCAAAACCCAGCCCGGTGTCTACGTCCCGCCCGTTCACATAGCGCAGGGTCGAGGTCAGGCCCGGAATGCCCAGCGCGACGAAGTTGAAGTCATGGCGCACCTGCCACGACCGCTCGCCCGGCGCCGAGAACTCATAAGTCGGCAACGTATTGCCCATCGGGTTGGTGTTCGCGCCCACCTGGATAAAGCCATCGTCACCGCCGATCTGCTGGTAGCCCACGTAAAAGGTATGCCCACCGGTCTTGGCCGAGAACAGGCTGAACAGGGCATGGTTGTCGTAGTCACCGGCAATCTTGCGACCGTCTTCGCGGGCATCGAAATAACCAGCATTCACCCCAAGCGTCCAGTCACCCAACGGCTCGGCATGCTTCAAGCTGTAGAAGCGCTGCTGGTAGATATCTTCCAGCTGCGCCTGCCAAACGCCTACGCTGGTGCGGTTGTCGTTGAAGGCATAATCGGCGCCCACATAGTTGAAGCGATCACTGGTAAACCGCGCGAGTCGCGCCGGGTTGATCGGGTCGTTCACCAGCGCGTACATCTTCTGGCTGTTGGACGAGTCGCGCAGGCTGGTGGAGCGGAACTGGCCGGCATTCAGGGTCAGCCCGGCAAACTCGCGCGACTCCAGCATCGCCCCCTGATAGGTCGGTGGCAGCAGGCGCAGGTCGCTGAACAACAGCACCGGCAGGTTGGGCATCAACTCGCCCACCTTCAGCTCGGTCTGCGACACCTTGAACTTGATTGCCGCGCCCAGGCGGCTGTACTCGTCAGCCGACTTACCGCTGTCCAGGCTGGGCAGCAAGCCCGACTTGGCATGCTCCGGGCTGCTGTCGAGCTTGAAGCCCAGCAGGCCGGTCACATCTACGCCAACGCCTACGGTGCCCTGGGTATACCCCGAGCTGGCATTGAGGATAAAACCCTGCGCCCATTCCTGGGTACGCGACTGGCTACTCGCGCCCTTGATGTCGGCATAGTCACGGCTAAAAAAGTAATTGCGTGCCTGCAGCGTGGCGCGGGCACCTTCGATGAACCCGGCCTCTTCAGCCGAGGCCTCGGTGCAGAGCGCGGCGGCAATACAGCCACCAGCCAGGCGCGCAGACGAAGAAAAACGTGGTGCTGTGAAACCTTGCATGGGGCTACTCCTGGATTTCGGGCAACAGCGACCCGGCGCGGTAGCCTTGTGCGGCCACCGACGTGCGGGTTGCTTAGGGAAAGGGTCGGCAGGCGGGCACCCGGCCCGCCTGCCCTGCCGTTGCGTGAAGCGCTGGGCCGCTAGCGGTTGACCAGCTTCGCCGGCAGGGCGATGACCAGGAAGCAGCTGAGAATCAGGCAGCCGGCGAACACCCACAGCGCCGCATGGGAAGTCCCCGTCAGGTCAGTCACCATGCCCATCAGCGAGTTGCTGACCAGGCCGGCGATGTTGGCCACCGAGCAAGCCAGGGCGAATCCGGTGGCCGCCGCGGTGCCTTTGAGGAAGGTCGCCGGCAGGCTGAAGAACACCGGCACTGCGCCGATGATCGCCGCCGAGGCGATGGCGAACAGCAGTACGGTCATCACCAGGTTCTGACTGAACAAGGTGCTGCTGGCCATGGCAATTGCACCAATGATGAACGGCACGATGATGTGCCAGCGGCGCTCGCGGTGACGGTCGGAGCTGGCGCCGATCATCAGCATGCCGGCCAGCGCAGCCAGGCTCGGGATGGCCGTGAGCAAGCCGATGTGGAAGGTGTCGCTGACGCCCGCATCACGAATGAAGGTCGGCATCCAGAAACCCATGGCATAGGCGCTGAGCAGGATCGAGAAATCGATGCCACCGAGCATCCACACCTTCAGGTTGAAGAAGCCGTCACGGAAGCTGTGCTTGCTGTCCTTGCCCTCGGCATCGTCGGCGGCCAGGTCTGCCGCCAGTTGGGCCTTGTCCGCAGCTGAAAGCCACTTGGCCTGCTGGTAGTGATTGGGCAATGCCCAGAACGTGAGGATGCCGAGCAGCACGCTGGGGATCGCCTCCAGCAAGAACAGCCACTGCCAGCCGTGCAAACCGTGCACCTGGTCGAAATGCCCCATGATCCAGCCAGAAATGGGCCCGCCGATCACGCTCGACAAAGGCAACCCGATCATGAACAGGGCAATGATGCGCCCGCGCCGATAGGTGGGGTACCACATGGTCAGGTAGAACAGCACGCCCGGCAGGAAGCCGGCCTCGGCCGCGCCAAGCAGAAAACGCAGGATGTAGAACTGCGTAGTGGTGCTGACGAACATGGTGCAGGCCGACAGCAGGCCCCAGGTAATCATGATGCGGGCGATCCACAGCTTGGCGCCGACGCGCTGCAGGATCAGGTTGCTTGGCACCTCGAAAATGATATAGCCGACAAAGAACAGCCCGGCACCCAGACCATAGGCGGCGGTGCTGAACTGCAGGTCTTCAAGCATCTGCAGCTTGGCGAAGCCGACATTGATGCGGTCCAGATAAGCTGCGAGGTAGCAGAAGCACAGGAAGGGGATGAGCCTCCAGGTGATCCTGCTGTACAGCGCTTTCGTGCCATGGTCAGTGTCACTGTGGACCGTGGTTGCGTTCGCAATTGGCATTTCCTGTCTCCTGGCGGGCGACTTTGTGGTTGTTTTAAGGCCAGCAGTTTTCGACGCGCCGGGCACGCCGCGCACTATACGCGGCGTACCTGGGTAACGCCTGAAAGACCCCGAGTGCTCCTGCGGGGCGACCGCCCGGACAGCAGGCGGTCATGAACGGGCTTCCGGCACCGTTCCTTGATTGTTATTGGGTAAGGCGCTGCCCGGCGTTCAGCCGGCCAGTTGCCTAAGGTGTTGCATGGCGTCCTGCCGGGTGACGACATCGCCATACTTGCTGTCGATGTCGAACAAGTTGGCTTCGTGCGGGTCGTTATGACGGTCACCGACGCACTCACGCACCACGATGGTTCGGAAACCATGCTGCATGGCATCCACCGCACTGGCGCGGATACAGCCGCTGGTGGAGCAGCCGGCCAGCACCACGGTGTCCACCCCTTGGGCATGCAGCAGCGGGGCCAGGCTGGTAGCGAAGAAGGCACTGGCGTACTGCTTGCTCAGCACCACTTCCCCCGGCTGGGGTGCGACGGCCTCGCAGAACGCCGCCAGCGGGTTGCCTTCGACCATATCCTTCATTACTGGCGCCTTGCGCACCCACACACCGCCATCGACGAAATGCGGCGGCTGGTAGCGGATATTGGTGTGCACCACCAATGTGCCGCAATCGCGGGCCAGCGCCAGCAGGCCGGCGGCCTGCTCCACCGCCGTGACCACTCCCGGGGCGTAGAGCGGTGCGCCGGGGGTGGTATAGCCCTGCATGAAATCGATCATCAACAGGGCCGGCTTGCGACCAAAGCCGATGCGCTGGCCCCACACCCCTTGGTAATTGTCACGGGCGCTCTGTGCGTCGCTCATGTCCGCCTCCCGGTTCAGTAAGCGCCTGACAGCAGGGCACCGGCGCCGGGTACGACCGGCTCCAGGTCCAGCGCCTTGAGCATGGCGTAGGTGGTGGCGATCGCCGCGGTGACCACGGGTTTGCCGGTTTGCGCCTCGACCTTGGCCACTGCCGGCAGCGACTGCATTTGCACACAGGCCGAGAGCACCACCACATCGACGCCTTCAAGGTCCATGCCGGCGACGATGCCTGGCAGGTTGGCCGGGTCGTGGCGGGCAACGGCGAGGTTGTCAGGGATTTCCAGCGCGCGCCAGTCCTGCACCTCGAAGCCTTCCTCGCGGATGTAGTTCACCACCAACTCGGTCAGCGGCTTCATGTACGGCGCGACGATGGCAATGCGCTTGGCCTTCATTACATGCAAGGCCTCGACCAGCGCCCCGGCACTGGTGATCACCGGCGCTAGCGCGTCGTTGTCGGCGGTGGCCTGCCGCAGGCGCTTTTCAGATTGGCGGTGATAGCCCAGGCCCATGGCCATGATTGCCACCAGGCAGGCGTAGCCCAGCACGTCGACCTTGGCGTCGGACAGCTCCACGGCGCAGCGGTCGGACTCGGCGTCCATGGCCGCCAGCTCTTCCTTCTTCACCTGCTTCATGCGCATGCGGCTGGAATGGAAGGTGAAGCGCTCGGGGCGGATGGCCTGGCGGGCGTGGAGCATCGCCGGGATCTCGGTTTCCATGGTGGTGTTCGAGCTCGGCACGATCTGGCCGATGCGGTATAGCTTGGTCATGTTGCGTGCTCCGTCAGACTAGGGGTTGGTCGAGGAAGTCGCCAAAGGCGGCAAAGAAGCCGTCCAGGTCATCCCAAGGGATCATGTGGCCAGCGTTGTCCACTTGGGCAACCTGGATGTCCGGCTTCAGCTCGCGAATTTCGGCGATGTCGCAGGGCTCGATCACCCCGCCACGCCCGGCCACCATCAGCAGCGCCGGCTGGCGCACGGCGGGCAGGTACTGGTGGATATCCACGGTGTGGAAATCTTCAAAGGCGCGCACGACCGCCGGCTCGTAGCAGGTGTGCAGCCATTCGGCACGCAGCGACAGTTGCTCGTCGCTCCAGGTGGCGCAAAAGGCACGCATGTCGTCACCGCTCATGCCAACTGAGGCCTGGCGGATCGAATCGACATACCACGGCAGCTTGCTTGGGTAGGCACGGCGGCCCGGCCCAGACACTGGAGGGTCGACCAGCACCAGCCGCTGCAGCCCGGGCGCCCCTTGGGCGGCAGCGCGAATCGCAAAGCGCGCCCCCATCGAGTGCCCGACCAGGTGGTAGCTATCCAGGCCCAGCGCTGCGGCAAAGGCCGGGATATCCGCAGCACAGGTATCGGTGCCGTAATCCAGTTGCGGGCCGCTTGAAGACAAGCCGCGCCCGCGCACATCCAGGACATAGGTGTCGAAGTGCTGGCCAAGGCGCTCGGCGACGAAGCCCCAGGTGATCGCCGGGCTGGTAATGCCCGGCACCAGGATCAGCGCCTGGCCTTTGCCGCCATAGCGCAGGTAGTGCTGGCGTATGCCATTGGCGCTGACGTTGCCGCCGGCGACGAAGGTCGTCATGCCGCCTCCCCGCTTTTGAGCTGCTGGCCGTACAGGTCGTAGCCGTAGACCCAGGCCGGATCTTCCTGGCTGTAGAGCCAGGTGTTGGCGTTGGATACCGCCTGCACCTGCGAGGCCCGCTCTTTGCGGTTGGCTTCATACAACGCGAACGCGGTGCGGTGGTCGGACAGCCCGGTTTCTTGCAGGCAGCGGGTCAGCATGGCCGCGTCCTCGATGGCCATGCATGCACCCTGGGCCATGTGCGGCTTCATCGGGTGGCAGGCGTCACCCAGCATGACCAGGCGGCCACGGCTCCACAGCGGCAACGGGTTGCGGTTGCGCAGCGGCCACTTGGTGATCGATTCGGTGGCGTCGATCAGCTTCTGCACCGTGGGGTGGTAGCCTTCGAAGGCGGCGCGCATTTCTTCCTGGCTGCTGTCGACGTAGGCGCCCTGGAAGTCCCAGGCCTCGTGTGGCACGCCGGTGACGAAGTAGTACTCGTCGCGCTTGCCGGTGGTGTAGTACACCATCATGTGGCGATCTTCAGACCACCACTTGACGCAGGGCTCGAACACATCGGCATGCTGTGCCAGGTTGACGCCGCGGATCAGTGCCCGGTGCGCGACCCAGCCGCTGTAGTTCGGCGCTTCGGCGCCCAGCAGCTCTTCGCGGATCTTCGAGTGGATACCGTCGGCACCAATGACGATGTCGGCCACGGTATGGCTGCCGTCGGCGAAGTCCAGACGTACCTGGTCGCCTTCATCGACGATCTTTTCCAGGCGCTTGCCAAAATGCACGGTACCCGGCTTGATCGCGTCGATCTGCAGGGCATGCAGGTCGCCGCGGTGGATGGTGATGTAGGCCGCGCCATACTCGCGGCGGGCAAAATCACCCAGCGGGATGCGCGACAGGTAATCGCCGCTGGCGCCGTCGCGGCTGAACCAGAAGTCCGGGTGCGACCCCATCAATTCCAGCTTCTGCTCAAGCCCCATGCGGCGGAAGATCTTCATCACGTTGGGGCCGATATGGATACCCGCGCCAAGGCGGGTGAACGCCGGCGCCTGCTCGTACACTTCGACATCGAAGCCGGCCTGCTGCAGCAACGTGGCGGCGGCTGCCCCACCCAGACCTGCACCGACGATTGCGATTTTCTGCCTACCCCGCATGGGTGTGTCTCCTCTTGTTCTGATGTGTGGCCAGCCGTTCGGCCGCCTGACGATTTAGAGCGTATACGCTACAAATGCAATTTGAAAAGAGGGTGGTGAAAATATTTTTTCAAACCGCTTGCGGGAACGCCACAAGGCCAATTGTTACTGTAAATACTGGGCAGTGTGTGAATAGGTAACGTTTCAACAGATAACTTGCGCTCGCTGGCAGGATGCGCTTTCATCTGCAAAAGTATGGTGTACACACTATTTTTTTGCACCGAGATGAAGCACCAGGCACCGCCATGGTGCGCCCCCTGTCAACGCCACCCAGGAGAACCCCGATGCCGGTGAGCAATGCACAACTGACCCAGATGTTCGAGCACGTACTGAAGCTGTCTCGCGTCGACGAAACGCAAAGCGTGGCTGTGCTCAAGAGCCACTATTCAGACCCGCGCACGGTCAACGCCGCCATGGAGGCCGCCCAGCGCTTGAAGGCCAAGGTGTATGCGGTAGAGCTGCCAGCGTTCAACCACCCCACTGCCATGGGCAATGACATGACGGCCTACTGCGGCGACACCGCGCTGACCGGCAATCTGGCGGCACAGCGGGCGCTGGAAGCGGCCGACCTGGTCGTCGACACCATGATGCTGCTGCACTCGCCCGAGCAGGAGCAGATCCTCAAGACCGGCACGCGCATCCTGTTGGCGGTAGAGCCACCGGAAGTGCTGGCGCGCATGATGCCCACCGAGGACGACAAACGCCGCGTGCTGGCCGCCGAAACCCTGCTGAAACAGGCGCGTAGCATGCATGTGCGGTCCAAGGCCGGCAGCGACTTCCACGCCCCGCTCGGTCAGTATCCGGCCGTGACCGAGTACGGCTATGCCGACGAGCCGGGGCGCTGGGACCACTGGCCAAGCGGTTTCCTGTTCACCTGGCCGAACGAAGACAGCGCCGAAGGCACGCTGGTGCTGGACGTCGGCGACATCATCCTGCCGTTCAAGAACTACTGCCGCGAGCGCATTACCCTGGAGATCGAAAAAGGCTTTATCACCGGCATCCATGGCGGCTTCGAGGCTGAGTACCTGCGCGACTACATGAAGTACTTCAATGACCCCGAGGTGTACGGCATCTCCCACATCGGCTGGGGGCTGCAGCCGCGTGCGCAGTGGACCGCCATGGGCCTGCACGATCGCAACGACGGCATGTGCATGGATGCCCGTGCGTTCTATGGCAACTTCCTGTTCTCCACCGGCCCCAACACCGAGGTCGGCGGCAAGCGCAAAACCCCATGCCACCTGGACATCCCGCTGCGCAACTGCGATATCTACCTGGATGACAAGGCCGTGGTGCTGGCAGGCGACGTGGTCGCACCAGAGGAGTCGCGGGCACGATAGTGGTTATACTGGCCGGGCGCTCCGCTATTGGCGGCCGGCCAGCACCTTTCCACCAGCCCAAGCCATCCTATGCCGAAAAAAACCAACCCCAGCAGCCCCCCGCTCGACACCACCCCCTATGACGTCACCGAACAGGTCGGCCACCTGCTGCGCAAAGCCTACCAGCGGCACACGGCGATCTTCCAGCAACAGGCCTGCGACCCGCAGTTGACCTCGATCCAGTTCGTTACCCTGTGCGCCCTGCGCGACCACGGCCCCAGCTCGCAAGCTGAGCTGATCAAGGCCACGGCGGTAGACCAGGCAACCATCCGCGGCATCGTCGAGCGCCTGAAGGCGCGCGAACTCGTAAAGCTGTCGCCAGACCCGGGCGACCGGCGCAAGGTCATCGTCGAACTCACTGACAGCGGCGCGGCATTACTTGACGCCATGATCCCCTGCGCCCGGCAGATCAGCGAACTGAGCATGGGCAGCCTGAATGCCGGTGAGCGCGTGGCCATCCTTTACCTGCTGCGCAAGATGATCGACAGCGACGAAACACCGGGCTGAAATTTGTTGTGACTGCTGCGATTGCCGTCACAGATACGAGGTCTTCGAGATCGAGCGCCGCGCGGGCGGCGCTCGATTTCCCTGGCGCCAATCATCTTCCGCCATACCCATCACCCCCATCACAGCGCTCTGCAAATTCATCTCTGGCCTGCTTCTTGCTAACTCATTTCATGTAGTGAGTACTTACCGAAAATCTCAAATCATTTGAGTCCTTTGGTAGCGCAAGCAACCCCCAGAGATGAGCCAATAATGCAAACAACCATCTCCCTGCAGGTCAACGGCCAGCCGGTCGAAGTCAGCGCCATGCCCGACACCCCGCTGCTGCTTGTCCTGCGCAACGACCTGTGCCTGAACGGCCCAAAGTACGGCTGCGGCCTGGGCGAATGCGGGGCATGCACGGTGATCATCGACGGCGTGGCCGCCCGCTCCTGCGTCATCCCCTTGGCCGGCGCCGCCGGCCGCGATATCACCACCCTCGAAGGGCTGGGCTGCAAGGCCGCGCCGCACCCGGTGCAACAGGCGTTCATCGACGAGCAGGCGGCTCAGTGCGGCTACTGCATGAACGGCATGATCATGACCGCCAAGGCCCTGCTCGACCGCATTCCCGATCCCAGCGACGAACAGATTCGCAACGAACTGTCCGGCAACCTGTGCCGCTGCGGCACCCACGTTGAAATCCTGCGCGCCGTGCGCCGCGCCGCCGACATCCGGAGGAAAGCATGAACCACTCACAACAGGTGCCCAGCCGTGACCAGTTGCTGGCCAAGACCGGCGTGCTGTTGATCGTCGACCACATCACCCCGCCCTCGGGCCCGGTGGCCAAGGGGGTGACACCTGCCGTCAAGGCGCGCGAACTGGCGTTGTTCATTGCGGTCAGCGACGACGGCATGGTCTACGCCTTCAACGGCCACGTCGACCTGGGTACCGGTATCCGCACCTCGCTGGCGCAGATCGTCGCCGAAGAGCTGGACCTGCGCATGGACCAGGTGCACATGGTACTGGGCGACACGGAGCGGGCACCCAACCAGGGCGCGACCATTGCCAGCGCCACCCTGCAGATTTCCGCCGTACCCTTGCGCAAGGCTGCGGCCACCGCGCGGCGCCACCTTTTGCAACGAGCTGCACAACGGCTTGGCTGCGAGGCCCAAGATCTGCGCATTGAAGAAGGCACTGTGGTCGCCGGCAACGGCAGCACCCTGAGCTTCGCCGAACTGGTCCAAGGTGATAACCAGCAACTGCGCATCGCCGACGATGCCCCACTGAAAGCTGTCGAGGACTACCGCCTGGTCGGGCGTAGTGCCGCGCGGGTAGATATCCCTGGCAAGGCCACCGGCGAGCTGACCTACGTGCACGACATGCGCTTGCCCGGCATGCTGCATGGCCGGGTGATACGCCCGCCCTACGCCGGCCACGACAGCGGCGACTTTGTCGGCAACAGTCTGCTGGCGGTGGATGAGAGCTCCATCGCCCATGTGCCCGGCGTGGTGGCGGTGGTGGTGATACGCGACTTCGTCGGCGTGGTGGCCGAGCGCGAAGAGCAAGCAATCCGTGCGGCCCATGACCTGAAAATCAGCTGGAAGCCCTTTACAGGCAAGCTGCCCGACCTCAGCGATGTCGCCCAGGCCATCCGCGACAACCCGCGGGTACAACGCACCGTGCTGGACCAGGGCGATGTGGACGCTGGCATCGCCAATGCCAGCCAGCGCCTGAGCCGCAGCTACCTGTGGCCTTACCAGTTGCACGCATCGATCGGCCCGTCGTGCGCATTGGCCGACTTCACGCCAGGGCAGATCCGTGTGTGGTCCGGGACGCAGAACCCGCACCTGCTGCGCGCCGATTTGGCCTGGTTGCTGGAATGCGGCGAAGAACGCATCGAGATCATCCGCATGGAAGCCGCCGGCTGCTATGGCCGCAACTGCGCCGATGACGTGTGCGCCGACGCCGTGCTGCTGTCACGGGCGGTGCAGCGCCCTGTGCGGGTGCAGCTGACCCGTGAGCAGGAACACGTGTGGGAGCCCAAGGGCACTGCACAACTGATGGAAATCGACGGTGGCCTGAACGCGGACGGCAGCGTGGCCGCCTACGACTTCCAGACCAGCTACCCTTCCAACGGCGCGCCTACCCTCGCCCTGCTGCTGACCGGTGCCGTAGAGCCGGTGCCGGCCTTGTTCGAAATGGGCGACCGCACCTCGATCCCGCCTTATGACTACGAACACATGCGCGTCACCATCAACGACATGACGCCGCTGGTGCGTGCCTCGTGGATGCGCGGCGTGTCGGCCATGCCCAACAGTTTCGCTCACGAATCGTATATCGATGAGCTGGCCTTCGCTGCGGGTGTCGACCCGGTCGAATACCGCCTCAAGCACCTGTCCGACCCACGCGCAATCGACCTGGTCAAGGCCACCGCCGAACGCGCCGAATGGCAGCCACATACCCGGCCCATGCAGGCGCAGGCCGAAGGTGACGTGCTGCGCGGCAGGGGCTTTGCCTATGCCCGCTACATCCATAGCAAGTTCCCAGGCTTTGGCGCGGCCTGGGCGGCGTGGGTGGCCGATGTCGCAGTGGACCGGCGCACCGGTGAGGTCGCCGTCACCCGGGTGGTGATTGGCCACGATGCCGGGATGATGGTCAACCCCGAAGGCGTGCGCCACCAGATCCACGGCAACGTCATCCAGTCCACCAGCCGGGTGCTCAAGGAGCAGGTCAGCTTCGAAGATTCGACGGTGGCGAGCAAAGAATGGGGCGGCTACCCGATCCTGACCTTCCCCGAGTTGCCCGCCATCGACGTGATGATGCTGCCACGCCAGCACGAGCCGCCCATGGGCAGTGGGGAGTCAGCCTCGGTACCCAGCGCGGCAGCCATCGCCAATGCCATTTTCGACGCTACCGGCATTCGCTTTCGCGAGCTGCCGATCACGGCAGAGCGGGTGCGTGCCGCCCTCGATGGCGAAGGTCAGGACCCTGATGCACCCGCGCCAGCACCGCCGACAGCCAAGCGTTCGAAGTGGTGGTTCGGCTCGCTGGCCGGGGTATTCGGTGCTGCATTGGGCGTGCTCGCCACCGCCTTGCCCTGGCGCGCCGAAATTGCCCCGGTAACCCCGCCAGCCGCTGGCAGCTGGAGCGCCGCGATGCTCGAGCGCGGGCGCCAGGTGGCCGCAGCCGGTGACTGCGCCGTGTGCCATACGGTCAGCGGTGGCAAAGTCAATGCAGGCGGCCTGGCGATGGAAACGCCGTTCGGCACGCTGTACAGCACCAACATCACCCCCGACCCGGAAACCGGCATCGGCCGCTGGTCGTTCGGTGCGTTCGAGCGGGCCATGCGCGAAGGCATCAGCCGCGATGGCCGCCACCTGTACCCGGCCTTCCCCTACACCTCGTTTCGCAACATCAACGACGCCGACATGCAGGCGCTGTATGCCTACCTGATGTCACAAACCCCGGTACGCCAGGAAGCACCTGCCAACCAGATGCACTTCCCGTTCAACCAGAGGCCGCTGATGGCCGGCTGGAATGCGCTGTTTCTGCAACGCGGCGAATATCAGCCCGACCCACAGCGCAGCGCGCAGTGGAACCGGGGCGCCTATCTTGTCGACGGCTTGGGCCACTGCACAGCCTGCCACTCACCGCGCAACCTGATGGGCGCGGAAAAACGCGGCAGCAGCTACCTGGCCGGCGGCCTGGTGGATGGCTGGGAAGCTCCAGCGCTGAATGGGCTGGCCAAGTCATCCACGCCGTGGAGCGAAGACGAACTGTTCAACTACCTGAGTACCGGCTTTTCCGAAAAGCACGGGGTAGCGGCCGGCCCCATGGGCCCGGTGGTCAGTGAACTGGCCACCCTGCCAAAAAGCGACGTGCGCGCCATCGCCCACTACCTCAGTTCACTCGACGGCGAGCCGCAGGCAGTGGTCGCCAAGGCCGCGCCTCAGGCGGACACGCGCGTGTCGATAAGCAATGGCGAGCGGGTATTCAAAGGCGCCTGCATGGCCTGCCACAGCGATGGCCTGGGGCCGAAGCTGTTTGGCGTCAGCCCGTCGATGGCGGTCAACAGCAACCTCCACAGCGCGTTGCCGGACAACCTGCTACGGGTGGTCATGCATGGCATCCCAACCCCGGCAACCCGTGACCTGGGCTACATGCCCGGCTTCAAGGACAGCCTGTCGGACCGCCAGGTAGCCGACCTGGCGGCCTACCTGCGCCAGCGCTTCGCCGCCGACAAGCCGGCATGGCAAGGGTTGGCGGCCAAGGCTGCGCAAGTACGTGCCAACCCGGGCAGCCACTGAGGTTCAGCGGCGCAGGCCACGCAGTGCAAGGTCGCTGATGAAGGCCAGCCAGTCAGCCTTGGCCTGCTGGTCGGCCAGGTCCACGGCCAGGAACGAGCTGAGGGTATGGCGGTTGGAGTTATAGAAGTAGCAGAGCGAGGCAATCATCAGGTAGGCGTGGGTGACATCGATGTCATCGCGGAACAGCCCCTTGGCCTGGCCGGCTTCAATGATCGGCCGCAACACGCCCACCGCCTCGCCTGACAGCGCCCTGAGGTTTTGCGACTTACGCGCGTGCTGGCCCTGGTGAAGGTTTTCGGTGGCGAGGATGGTGACGAATTCGGGGTGGCGCACGTAGTAGTCCCAGATGAACGCCACCAACTCGCGCAGGGCCTGTTCCGGGTCGGCGAGGTCGAGGCGCAGCTTGGCCTCGGCCTGGTTGAAGCTGGCGTAGATGTGTTCCAGCACACTGATGAAGAGCTTTTCCTTGCTGCCGAAGTAGTAATAGATCATCCGGTCGTTGGACTTGGCCAGCGTGGAGATCTGCTCGATGCGCCCGCCAGTGAAGCCTTCCTTGCTGAAGACCTTCACTGCGGCCTTGAGAATATTGTCCCGGGTGCGGTCGGCCTGCTGGGCGCGAACACCGGTTTTGCGAGTTTGCATGTCGGTCCCTGTGGGGCTGGCCAGATAGCCAACACTGCCACAGACATTGCGCCATTGCGCGGCTTTTTCGACTGGGCTGACACGATAATCGCGAGGGAGCGGAACATGCAGCATCTCGACCTACAGGTGATCGACAAGGCACTGCAATGGGCCCGGGCCGGGGATACGGTGTGGCTGTGCACGGTGCTGTCCACCTACGGCTCGGCACCCCGTTCGCCTGGGGCTATGCTGGCTTGCCGCAGCGCGCAGGATTGGGTTGGGTCATTATCCGGCGGTTGCGTGGAAGAGGAGTTCCTCGCCAGCCTGGCACACGGTGCGTTCAGCCAACCGGCGCAGGTGGTGCGTTACGGAGACGGCCAGGAACAGAGCCAGCGCTTGCGCTTGCCTTGCGGTGGTGTACTGGTGGTATTGGTGGAGCGGCGGCAGGCGGATGGCGCTTGGCTGAAGCACCTGCATGCGTTGCACGGGGCACTGTTGGGGCAGCAGCGGGTCATGCGCAAAGTCAGTATGCCGGCGGGTGAATTCAGTGTGCATGACGACAACAGTGCTGGCGTGCGCATGAACCACGACGCAATTTACATCGGCATTGGCCCTGCCCTGCGGTTGCTGCTGGCCGGGCTGTCGCCGGTCGCTCAAGCCTGTGCCGACATCGCTCGCACGCTTGGCTGCGAGGTCATCGCCTGCGACCCGCGCGAGGAGATGGCGCACGTCGAAATCGAGGGCGCACAGATGCATCGGGTGCTGCCTTCGCTGTTCATTGCCGCGGGGGGTTGCCATGCGGCTACCGCCATTGTGGCGCTGACGCATGATCCGAAAATCGATGACCTGGCATTGATGGAGGCGGTGAATACCCCAGCGTTCTATATAGGCGCCATGGGTTCGGCGGCCACGTCAGCCCGCCGCGCCGAGCGGCTGCAGCGGATTGGCGGGCTGACCGACAAGCAGATAGAACGGCTGCACATGCCTATTGGGCTGGACCTGGGCAGCAAGGCGCCAGCGGAGATCGCGCTGGCGGTGATGGCGGATGTGCTGCGGGTGTATCGGGGCAAGGCGCGGGATGCGCTGTGAGGTCAGCCACCGCCCCAAGCCATCCAGCAGCGTGCGCTGCCCCCAACAACTGGCCCGGTTCAGGTCGTCTTGCAAATTGATGTTCGATCTGTTTTCGGACATTCGCTGACCGCTCGCTGGGCGCGTGTCAGGCAGTTGACCAAGTGCAGCCGCATGGCAGCGCGGGCAGCACCGGCATCCTTGCCGGTAATCGCGGCATGCACTTGCTCACGCTCCCGCGCCTCCAGTGCCCGTTGCTCGGCATCGCCACCTGGCACTGCTTGCTGGGCCGCAGCCAACAAGGTATGCCCAAGATGGGTCATGGTGTCGATGAAAAAGCTGTTGCCCGTGCATTGGGCTATCTGCAGGTGAAACTCGAAGTCGGTACGCATGCAGGGTGCAGACTGCGTAGCGACACTCCCATCCAGCGCCGCCCGCATGGCAGCCAGTTGCTCTGGGGTGGCACGCTGGGCAGCAATGGCAGCCGCCTCGACTTCAAGGCAAAGCCGCAGCTCGATGATCGCCACCTCGTTGTATGCGCCCCCCATTCCAGGGTTGGCACTCTGGAAGTCACCTGCCGGGATGGCGTCTACAACGAAGGTGCCGATACCCCGACGGGTTTCTACCAGGCCTTCGGCCTGCAACCGTGACATGGCTTCGCGCACCACGGTACGGCTTACGCCACGCGCTTTGGTCACGGCTTCTTCGGTGGGCAATTTGCTTCCCGCTGGCAACTCGCCCGAGAGAATCTGCTGCGACAGGTCATGCACCAGTTGCTGGGCGAGATTCAGGCGTTTTTCCGGGGTGGCAGAAGCCATTGGGCGAACCTTTGCTAAGCGGAAGATCCCGGAGTATACCCGCTGCCCGGGGCCAAAACGCACTATACTGCCCGCTGCCAACACAAGAGCACAGTAATGCCGAACCCGACCGCCAGCCGCCCTCAACAGCCTCGCCGCCTGGCCGAAGCACTGGTCGAGCGCTTCGCCCAACGCATGCGTGAGGGCACGCTCAAGCGTGGTGACAAGCTGCCGACCGAAGCCACACTGATCGAAACCGAAGGCGTCAGCCGCTCGGTAGTACGCGAAGCGTTGTCGCGCATGCAGGCAGCGGGCCTGGTCGAGACCCGCCACGGCGTGGGCACCTTCGTGCTGGACATGCCGGCACCGGAGAGCTTCAACGTGGGGCCGGCAACCATCAGCCTGCTGTCCGATGTGCTCGACCTGCTGGAATACCGCCTAAGCCTTGAAGTGCAAGCCGCCGGCATGGCCGCCGAACGGGCCACGCCACAGGCACTCGAAGAACTGCAGCAAGCCTTGGAAGCCCTGATGCAAGGCCCGGAAAAATCCGGCAGCACGACCAACGCCGACTTCCAGTTCCACCTGAAAATTGCCAAGGCCGCGGGTAACCAGTACCTGATCGATATCATGAAGCACCTGGGCACCAAGATGATCCCCCGCACGCGCATGAACTCTGCCTATACCGGGCAGAGCAACCGCAGTACCTACCTGGCCGGTATCAACGCCGAACATCAGCAGATCTTCGACGCCATCGCCAGCCGCCAGGTGGATGCGGCGCGCGCCGCCATGTACCTGCACCTGAGCAACAGCCGTATGCGCCTGCGTGAGGCGCAACGGCTACAGGCATTCTACAGCGAGGCCTGAGGCCCCGGCGCGGGCTCTACGTCCGTATAGACAAGCCCTTGGCTGCCCTGCACCTGCCAAGGGTTGGCACCCCCGGTGTCAGTGAAGCGAAGCCCGTCGAAACGCGAGTCCTTCAGGCCATCGATCTTCACCGGGGCTGGCCCGCGAAAGCGCACTCGTTCAAACACCAAGCCCTGATGCCAGGCGCCATGGCTGCTATCGCCCTTCACCTCGATGGCAGCGGTGCGGGCGTTTTCCACGCTTACGTCGCTGACTGTGATATCCCGGAACTGCCCCGCCACCGCCGAGCGCTTGTAATCGAGCTTGGCATTCGGGTCGTTGTAATCCAGGGTGAAGATGAAGGCCTGTTTTGCCGTGTTGCGGATGGCCGAATCACGGAAAGTGACGTGACGTGCGCCGCCGCCCATGAAGTTGGTGCTTTTCATGCGCAGCCCGGCATCGGTGCCATCGGAGACGTTGTCCTCGGCCAGGATGTTCTGAATCCACGCGCCGGTATGGCTGCCCGCCACGACCATGCCATGGCCTTTGCGGAAATAGTTGTTGAAGATCCAGGCCTCCTCCTGCGCCTTCTGGTGAACCGCATCCGCCCCGGTGCCGGCGGCGAAGTTGACGCAGTCGTCTCCGGTGTCGAAGAAGTTGTTGAACACCAGGGCGCCGCGGCTGTTGGCAAACTCGATACCGTCACCGTTGTTGGCGTCGTAGGTACGGTGCGTGGTGTTAGCCAGCACCACATTCTGCGTCTCCAGGTTCATGATGCCGTGGTAGGCCGGGTTGACCACCGTGAAGCCACCATAGAACACGTTTTTCACATTGCGCAGGGTAATCAGCGAGGAACGCATCTGACCGTAGGCGTCCTTGACGTTCATGCCTTCGGCCACCGCCCGCTCCACCTGAGCCTTGGCCAGCACGCCATCGTGCATGTAGCGGCTGTTGTCGCTGGGCAGGTAGAAAGGCAAGGCTTGCCCGCGCTCGTCGAGCACATCCGGGTTACGCTTCCAGCCATTGCCGTCGATGGTGCCCTTGCCGACGATGCGGATATTCTCGAAGGCCTGATGCGCACGCGGGTCGCGCGGCAAGGCATTGATCAGCGAGGCCGGACGCACGGTGGTGGAATACGGGTACTGGATATAGCCCTGGCGCGGGTAGTCCTCGGCACGCTCGGAACCTAACAGGGTAGCGCCCTCGGCGATTTCCAGGGTCATGTCGCTCTTGAGGTAGAGCGCCCCGCTCTTGTAAGTGCCGGCAGGCAGCAACACCTTGCAGCCCTTGCTGCAAGCATCGATGGCACGCTGAATGGCAGCCGTGTCGAGCGCCTTGCCATCGCCCTTGGCACCGTAGCGCTGCACGTTGAACAGCGCCGGTATGGCCGTGGTTCGCTGCACAACCACGGGGCTGTCAGCAGACTCCTTGCCATTGCGATCGACCGAGCGCACGGTGAAGTGGTACTCGGTATCGGGGGCAAGCCCTTGGGCGGTGAAGCTGTGAATGGCGATGCGGTGGTGGAAGTTGTGCAGGTCCTGCTCGTAGAACCGGTCGATGTACGGTTTGGCCGGTGACACCTGCTCGTTGTTGGCGTTGCTTGCACCCAGCAACCGGCCATTGGCGTACACGTGGTAGTCGACGATCTCGGCATGGCTGGCGGGCTTTTCCCACACCAGGATGATCTGCCGGTCGTCGTAGGCCAGCGTCGGCACCTGGACCTTTGCAGGGGCCTCTACGGCCCACAGCGGCAAGCTGCTGCCCATGGCCAGGGCGACCACGGCAGCACGCACCCGCGAAGCGGGCGCAAGGTTGGCATTCGGCATGTGCTTGTCTTCCTTGTAATTGCCGGGTTCAGGCCGACATGGCCGGGGCACGATCTGCACTGAAGTCGCGGCTGGCTTGCACCAGCATTCGTGTGTAATCGTGGGTGGCCTGGTCCTGGCTCAGTGCCCGGCAGTCCAGTTGCTCGACGATACGCCCCTGCTGCATCACCGCGACCTTGTCGCACAGATGGCTGACCACGCCCAGGTCGTGCGTCACCATCAGGTAGGTGAGCTTCTCGCGCTGACGCAGGTCGGACAACAGGTTGAGAATTTCTGCCTGCACCGACACATCCAGCGCCGACGTGGGCTCATCGAGCAACAGCACCCTAGGCTCAAGAATCAACGCCCGGGCGATAGCCACGCGCTGACGCTGGCCACCGGACAGCTGGTGCGGATAGCGGTAACGGTAGCTGTCGTTGAGGCCTACCTTGACGAGGATGTCGTTGATGCGATCGTTGCGCTCATCCATGCTGTGGATCACCAGCGGCTCGCGCAGTGCAGTGTCGATGGTATGGCGCGGGTGCAGCGAACCATAGGGGTCCTGGAACACCATCTGCACCTTGCGAAAGTGCTCCTTGGGGAGCTTGTGTTGCAACGGCACGCCGTCAATGCTCAGGGCTCCGCTCCAGTGCCGGTACTGGCCGGCCAGGCAGCGCAACACCGTGGTCTTGCCAGAGCCAGACTCCCCCACCAGGCCAAATGACTCGCCATCTTCGACACTCAGGTCGACATTGTGCAGCACCTGGTTGAGCGTGGCGCCAACGCCAAAGCTCAGGTTCAATGCGTGTGCTTGGATCATGGACATGGTCAGTTACCTCAGCAGGAGAGCCACAGCGGGTCGCGTTGCAACACGGGCAAACGCGGGCGGCGGTTGTCCATGCTTGGCAAAGCGGCCAGCAGGCCTCGGGTGTAGGGGTGTTCGGCACGGTGCAGGTCACTGGCAGCCAGCGACTCCACCACGCGCCCGGCGTACATCACCAGCACCCGGTCACAGTAATTGCGCACCAGGTTCAGGTCGTGGCTAACGAAGATCAGCCCCATCTGCTGCTCCACCACCAGCTCTTCGAGCACATTGAGCACCTGCTGGCGCACCGAAACATCCAGCGCTGAGGTCGGCTCGTCAGCGATGATCACTTCCGGGCTGGTGATGACCATCATCGCGATCATGATGCGCTGGCCCATGCCGCCGCTCACCTCATGCGGATAAAGATCGTAGACGCGCTTCGGGTCGCGGATATGCACCTTGTCGAGCATCTGCAACACCCGCTCACGGGCGTCGTTGCGGCTGGCCTTGTGGTGCGCCAGGTACGCTTCGGCAATCTGGTCACCCACCCGCACCACCGGGTTGAGCGAATACTTGGGGTCTTGCATGATCATCGAGATACGCTGGCCGCGAATTTTCTGCATGGTCTTTTCGCTGGCACCGAGCAGGTCGACATCGCCGAACTGCAGGGCCTTTGCGGTGATCTGCGCGCTGCCGGGGTGCAGCTTGAGCAAGCTGCGGCCCACGGTGGACTTGCCCGAACCGGACTCACCCACGATGGCGAGCTTTTCCCGGCCCAGGGTGAAGGACACATCACGCACCGCGTGCATCACTTTCTTGCCGTTGACGAAGCGCACATTGAGCGATTCGACATTGAGTTTGACTGCTGACATAAAGCCTCCGGTTACTCGCTACGCGGGTCGAGAATGTCCCGCAGGCCATCGCCTAGCAGGTTGAACGCCAGGCTCACCAGCATGATTGCCGCACCGGGTACGGCTACCAGCCACCAGCACTCGAGCATGTAGCGCCTCCCCGTGGAGATCATCGTCCCCCACTCCGGCAAAGGCGCCTGCGCCCCTAGCCCAAGGAAGCCAAGCGCCGCCGCGGTAAGGATGATGCCGGCCATGTTCATGGTCAGGCGGATGATCACCGACGACAGGCACATCGGCACGATATGGCGCAGGATGATGCGTGTCGAAGACGCGCCCTGCAGTTCGACCGCCACCACGAAGTCGGCCTTGCGCAGCGACAGGGTTTCGGCCCGGGCCAGCCGTGCGATCGGTGGCCAGGAGGTTAACGCAATAGCCACCACCGCATGCTCAAGGCCAGGGCCCAATGCGGCGATGAAGGCCAGCGCCAGTACCAGGCTGGGGAACGAAATGAAAATGTCGGTGACACGCATGAACACGGTATCGACAATGCCGCCGAAGTAGCCCGATACCGTGCCGATGAACAGGCCGATCGGGCCGACGATGACCGTCACCAGGGCGATGATGTAGAGGGTGATACGCGCGCCATAGACCAGCCGGCTGAAGATATCCCGGCCGTATTCGTCGGTACCGAACCAGTGCGCGGCACTGGGTGCCTGCAAGGCGTTGGCGAGGTTCTGGATGACCGGGTCGTGGGTGGCGATCCACGGCGCGAACGCCGCTACCACGACCAGCAGCAAGGCCACCAGCAAACCCGCCAGGGTCATGGGGTTGCGGACCAGCAGGCGCAACACCCGCAGGCTGCTTTTGCCAAGGGCCTCAAGGCTGGACGCCGGGGCATCGGCCTGCCGCTTGGCGGTAGATTCGGTAGAAGATATGTTGGCAATCATCGGCAAGTTCTCGATGTGGAGTCATGGCCGCTCGGGGTACCCGTGAGCCCCCGGGCGGTACTCAACGTTGCTTGTAGACGCCCAGGTAGCGGGTGGCTTCGGCGTCGTCGCCAGTGAAACCCTTGACGTCGGCTGCGCTTACGGCGGTGTCGGTCATCTGCGAAATCATCATGATCGGCCCCACCTCGTCGTCGTACAGTTTCTGCGCCTGCTGGTACATGGCCAGGCGTTTGGCCGCATCGCGCTCGACCCCCACCCGGTCGATCAGGTCATTCAGCGGGGGGCTGAAGAACGACGCTCGCCAGCCCTGGAAGTTGGGCAGGCCAGCGCTGTCACTGTTGTCGGGGTTGTAGACGAAGGTGCGCAGGCTGAAATACGGGTGCGGATAACGCTCGGCGCCCCGCGCCACGATCATCTCAAAGTTGCGCGCGCGCATGGCGCCATACACCTGGTTGCCGGTACCGGTGACGATAGTGGCCTTGATGCCACCTTCAGCCAGGGTCGACTGCATACGTGCGGCGATATCAATGAAGGGAGGTTCGGACAGCGTGCGAATGGTTGTATTGAAACCTTGTGGGTAGCCCGCCTCTGCCAGCAGTGCCTTGGCTTTGGCGACATCCAGCTTGTAGCCCGGGTCGGGCAACCGGGCCTCGAGCCCAAGCTGCATCGGCTGCTGGTTGAGCTTGCCGTAATGCGGCATCACCTGCTGGTCCAGGCCCTGGTAGTCGATCAGGTTACGCACCGCTTCGCGGACTTTGCGGTTGGCAAACTCCGGCTGCTTCATGCTCATCGCCACGTAGTACAGGGTGCCGCGCTGCAACGCTTGCACCTGGAGGGTGTCGGAACTCTCGATGGCCTTGATATCCGGCGCAGCCATACCGTAGGCCAGGTCCAGGTCACCGCGTTCGAGCATCAGGCGCAGTGACTGCGACTCGGTCATGTGGCGGACCAGCACTCGCTTCATCTTCGCCGGGCCTGCCCAGTACCCGTCGAAACGGGTCATCACCAGCGCATCGTTGGCGCTCCACTTGGTCAGGGTGAACGGCCCGCTCCCTGCCTCATGGGTGACCAGCCAGGCAGCGCCCAGGTCACCGTTCTTCTCATGCTTGAGCACTTGCTGGCGGTCGACCACGACAGCGCTGGGGGACACCGCCAGCGAGTCGATCACCAGCAACGGGTCGGTCGGCTGCGGCAGGTCGATTACCAAGGTATGGCTATCGGTCGCACGGATCAGCTTTTGAATGTTTTCGACACGGTAGCCGTAAGCCTTCCAGGTGGTAGCCAGGCCATAGTTGAGCTTCATCACCCGGTACAGTGACCAGGCCACATCCTCGGCAGTGAGCGGGTTGCCGGAATGGAACAGGACATCATCGCGCAGGTGGAAGGTGATCTGCTTGCCGTCTTCGCTGACGTCCCAGCGTTCAGCCAGTTGTGGCAGGTGCTTGTCCGGGTTGCCCTGGTCGCGCTTGATAAGCGTGTCGTACAGGTTGGCATTGATGCCGGAGGCATCCAGGCCGGGCGCGTTAGCCGGGTCGATGGAGAACAGGTTGACCATGCTCATGCCGACGATCAACTGGTCGCCAGGGGTTTTCGCCTGCACCACAGTGAGCGGGCCAAGCAGCAGCGCTGCGCCCAGCAAAGCCATACGCAGCGGCGGGAATACAGTCTTCATGGCGCATCCTTTTTTATAGTTATTCAATGTGTTCACGCTGATCGGGAATTAGCGGGTCCTTGGGTCGAACACCTTGTACAGGGCGTCGCTTATCAGGTTGAGCGCAACGAAAATCAGGCCGATGATCAACACGCAGCCCATCACCGCGTTCATGTCACCGAGCATCAGGCTACTGGTGAGGTATTGGCCGAAGCCAGGCCAGGCAAACACGGTTTCGATCAGCACCGCCCCCTCCAGCAACGAGCCATAGGCCAGGGCGACCACCGTGAGCAACTGCACGAGGATATTGCGGAACGCGTGGTTCCAGACCACCTGGCGCCGCGACAGCCCCTTGACCCTGGCGGTGATGATGTATTCCTGCGACAGCTGCTCGAGCATGAAGCTACGGGTCATGCGGCTGATGTAGGCCACCGAGTTCAGGCCCAGGATCAACGCCGGCAGAACGATATGGCGCAACGCGCTGGTGAAGGCCTCCCAGTCACGCGCCAGCGCCGTGTCGATCAGCAGCAGGCCGGTAACCTCATCGACCATGCCGTCATAGGCCAGGTCGATGCGCCCTGCGCCACCCGCCCAACCCAGCCAGGCGTAGAACACCAGCAGGCCCATCATGCCGACCCAGAAAATAGGCGTGGAATAGCCGAACAAGGTAATGACCCGTGCGACATGGTCGCCGACCCGCCCCTGATTGCTGGCAGCCACCACGCCCAGGGGCAGACCGATCAGCACGCCAAACAGAATCGCCAGCGTTGCCAGCTCGATGGTGGCCGGGAACACCCGCTTGATGTCATCGAGTACCGGGTGGCCGGTGAGCAGTGCATTGCCGAAATCACCGTGCAGCAAGTCGTTCAAGTACAGCCCGAACTGGGCCCAGATCGGTTTGTCCAGGCCCATTGCCCGGTATACCTGGTCGTAGGTGGAGCTGTCGGCATCCGGGCCAACTACCGCCAGCACCGGGTCCAGCGGCATGACCCGGCCGATGAAGAACGTCAGCGCCAGCAGGCCAAGCAAGGTCACCAGCACCGTGCTGGCCCGGCGGGCGGTACCCGATACACGGGCACCCATTACAGAGGCAGTCGAAGCAAACATAACAGGCTCCTGAAAAAGCATTCACCAATCACGCAGGCTTGACCTCAGCGCGACTTGTAGACGTCTTTGTAACGGGTGGTGGCCGCGGTATGGCCTTGGTAGTCCTGCACATCGTGGTAGAGCACCACGGTGTCGGTCATCTGCGACACGGGCAGGATGGCCCCCACCTGCTCGTCCAGGGTTCTCTGGATTTGCTGGTACTGGGCCAGTTGCTGCGCCTTGTCGGGCTCGACTTCCGCCTGCTCGATCAGGTTGTTCAGCTCGGGGCTGAAGAACGAGGTACGCCAGCCCTGGAAGTTGCTCAGCTTGGCTTCGTCGCGGTTGTCCGGGTTGTAAACCAGGGTGCGCAGGCTTGAATGCGGATGCCGTTCAGCACCACCGCCGCCGCGCCCGACCAGGATGTCAAAGCTGCGCTCACGCATGGCACCGTAGATCTGGTTGCCGGTACCGGTGACGATGGTGGCCTTGATACCGGCCTGGGCCAAGGTCGACTGCAGGCTGGACGCAATGTTGATGAAAGGTGGCTCGGTGAGCACGCGGATGGTGGTCTTGAAGCCCTCGGGGTAGCCCGCATCGGCCAGCAGTTTTTTCGCTTCGGCCACGTTCAGGGCATAGCCCGGATCATCCAGCCTTGCTGGCAGGCCAAGCGGTAGCGGGCGCTGATTGAGCTGGCCATAGTGCGGCATCACGGTCTGGTTGATGCCTTGATAGTCGATCAGCGAACGAACCGCCCGGCGTACGCGCACATCGTCGTAGGGTTTGTTCTTCACGCTCAGGGCCACGTAGTACAACGTTCCGCGCTGGACGGTCTGGGTACGAACGTTGTCAGACTTCTCCAGCGCCTCGATGTCTGGCGCGGACATGCCCTTGGCCAGGTCCAGGTCGCCCCGCTCCACCATCAACCGCAGTGACTGCGACTCGGTCATGTTGCGCATGACGATGCGCTTGAGCTTGGCTGGGCCACCCCAGTACCCGTCAAAACGGTTCATCAGGATGACATCGTTGGCGCGCCACTCCTTGAGTACGAACGGCCCGCTACCCGCTGCGTGGGTGGCCAGCCAGGCACTGCCCATGTCATCGCCCTTCTGGTGCTGCTGCACCACCTTGCGGTCGAGGATGAATGCGCTGGGCGAAGTTGCCAGGGTATTCAGCACCAGCAACGGATCCGTCGGCCGTGGTAGCTCGATGACGAAGGTTGAGTCATCAACAGCGCGCATGTGCTGGTCGACATTGCCCGCAGAAAACCCGTAGGCCTTCCAGGTCGACGCCAAGGCCAGGTTAAGTTTGAGTACGCGCTGCAGCGACCAGGCGACATCCTCGGCACTTAGCGGGTTACCGGACTGGAACGTTACGCCCTTGCGCAGGTTGAACGTGAGGGTCTTGCGGTCATCGCTGACCCGCCAGCTTTCTGCCAGTGCCGGCATCAGCCGGTCCGGCTGACGCACGTCCTGCACCAGCAGCATGTCGTAGAGGTTGGCATTGACCTCGGACACATCCAGCCCGGTGGCCGCCGCAGGGTCGAGGGACAGCAGGTTGATCATGCTCATACCGACGATCAGCTGATCAGCCGGGGTTTTCGCTAAAGCAGCAGGTACCGAGGTCAGCGCCAGAGACGCAGCAAAGACCCCCGCCCAGAGAGTGGGGATAACGCTCATGTGAGATCGCCTTCTTATAGTTATTGGACGCTCGGGCGGCACGCAGCGACGCGTGCCGCCATGCACGAATCAGAAGCTTTGCAGCGTATTGGTTTCGACGTAATCGAAGTCGATATCTTCCCCAAGGCCAGGCAAGTTCGACAGGTGCACATAACCGTCTTCGTCCATCGGGTCGACCAGACGCTTGAGATAGGCAGGTACCTCGTCGTAGTCAAGGTAGGGGTGCAGCAGACCGCGCTCGTACCAGGTGCAGTTCTTGATTGCCCCCACGACCGCCAGGTTGGCGGCGCCGTTGCCATGGATCTCGCAATCCATGCCAAACGATTCGGCCATGTGCGCAACCTTCAGACACGGTGCAATGCCACCCACACCGGCAACCCCCGCACGCAGGATGTCGCACACATCGTTCTTGACCCAGCTCGCCCGGCTCAGATGCTTGCCGCCGAGGCTTTCCGGGCCTAGCACCGGGATATCCAGCTGCCCGGAAAGCCAGGCGTAGGACTCGGCGGAGTCTTCCATCATCGGCTCTTCGAACCAGGCGAAATCGAGTTTCTCCAGGGCACGGCCGATAGTGAGGGCCTCGGTGCGGCTGTACCAGTGATAGCCATCGATCATCAGCGCAATGTCCGGCCCCACGGCCTCGCGCACGGCGGCGCATGCCTTGATGTCCATGCTCACGCTGGGCGCGAACGACACCGGCGGCATCCAGGTGTGCAGCTTGATCGCCTTGTAACCACGGTTGACCAGGGTTTCGGCGAAACGACCGTACTCTTCCGGCGTGGACAGACCGCCGGGCAGCTCATCGCCGCACATGGTCGAGCCATAGGCCGGCACCTTGTCGCGGTAGCCGCCGATCAGCTTGTACACCGGCAGGTTCAGCTTGCGACCGGCCCAATCCCACAGCGCCTGCTCGACCAGCGCCAGGGCACGGTCGGTCAGCTGGCTGGCGCTGCCGCGCTGCCAGTGCGCCAGGTCGTGCCAGATTTTTTCGCGGTCAAAGGCATTGGCGCCAACCAGCACCTTGCGCACGAAATTATCCAGCACATAAGGGCGAATGAGCTCGGGTGCGCCCAGCGCATAGCCTTCGCTGCCGCACTCGGTCCTGATGCGCAGCAAGGCCATCCTGGCCTGGGTCACATCACCTGGGTGGGCATGGCCGGCGCTGTCTACGGCGCGGCGCGTGGGGTAGGAAAATACCTGGACGGTTACAGCAGTAATGATCATGGACGTCTGAGCCTTCTTATTGGATTTGTGGCGAGTGAGTCACGCTCTGGGGCCATCCTACGTCATCATACAACATTTGAAAAGCACCCATTAAAACCCGATAAAACCTCCAGTTCATGATGCCTGCAGCAATCATTAGACCCCGAATGAAAAGCGAACAAATCCTTGAAACAAGCCAAATAGAGCTATCAAGCGAGGTGATCAGACAACATTTCAATAATTCATAGACAGCTCCACGGTCGTACGATAACTTATTTTAAAAATCACGGAGCGCTGACCACCTCGACCACCTTGCTCACCCGCCTCATCACGTCCTCAACAAAAACAAAAAAAGAGATCGCATGAACATCACACTTCGCCGCCTCATCGCCGCCAGTACGCTCGGCCTGTCGTTCTACGCCTGCGCAGACTCCGCCAGCATCAACTACCGGCACACGTTCACCGAAGATGACAGCATTCATTCCGACCGGATAAAGCTGAGTTACCGCAAGGACAGCGGCCTGGGGTTTGCCGCAGAAATCAAATACAAGACTGCCGGCGACCGCGAAGACGTCGCCTACGACAACATGGTCAACAACGGCCATGAGTTCACCGTGGACTACAACTACAAGATGAGCCCCCGGTCGACCTGGACCCCCGCCTTCCAGATGGACAGCACCAAGGATGCGACCACCTACAAGTTCGGCTTGAAGTACAACTACAAGCTCAGCGACACCTGGTACGTCGCCACCCGCGTGCGCCACGACGCACGCAACCTCGATCGCGACCAGATTGACCACAGCAAGCCGGACCGCGCCAAGGACAACCAGAACACCACCCGCCTTGAAGGCTGGCTCGGCTATACCCCCAGCGGCCCGTGGGCATTCGAATACCAGTACATCCACTTCACCACCGACTACATCCGCTACGACAACAAGAAGCGCGACTACGAGCAGAACCTGATCATCAAGTACAAGCTCAACAAACAGTGGGCACCGTTCATGGAGGTGGGCGACATCAAGGTCAACAGTTACACGGACGATCGCCAGGCCCGTTGGCGCCTGGGTATCCAGTACAACTTCCTGTAAGGGCTACCGCCCGCCCATGCCGGTGTCGTTCCTGCACGGCACCTTCATGCAATTTCCGTAAAAGGCCCCAGCACAATGACCACGACCACCCGCAAACCCTTCAACCGCCTGCTGCTCACCGGTGCTGCCGGCGGGCTCGGACACGTGCTTCGCGAAGCACTGCAAGCACACGCCGACATCGTGCGCGTATCGGACATCAGCCCAATGACACCGGCCGAGGACGCGCATGAAGAAGTTATCCATTGCGACCTGGCGGACAAGGCCGGCGTACTGGCCCTGGCCAACGGTGTAGACGCTATCGTGCACCTGGGTGGGATCTCTACCGAACGCGCTTTCGAAGAAATCCTGCAAGCGAACATCATCGGTACCTTCCACATCTACGAGGCTGCCCGCAAACACGGGATCAAACGCGTGGTCTTTGCCAGTTCCAACCACGTCACCGGCTTTTACCCCCAGGGCGAACAAGTGGATGCGCAATCGCCGCGCCGGCCGGACTGCTATTACGGGCTGTCGAAGGCCTACGGCGAAGACCTGGCAACGTTCTACTTCCACCGCTACGGCATCGAAACCGTCAGCCTGCGTATCGGCTCCTCCTTCCCCGAACCCCGCAATGTGCGCATGCTGTCCACCTGGCTGAGCTACGGCGACCTGATACACCTGGTGGAGCGCGCATTGCTGGCCGAGAACGTTGGTCACACCGTCGTGTATGGGGTCTCCGCCAACCCCGACCTTTGGTGGAGCAACCGCTACGCCGCGCACCTGGGTTTCAACCCGAAGGACAGTGCCGAACGCTTCCGCTCGGCACTGGAGCAGCAGCCGAAACCTGCCGCGAGTGACCCGACAGCTCATCTGCAAGGTGGCGCCTTCACCGCTGCCGGACCTTTTGGCGACTGACCCCCGATAGAGTGCAGAATGCTTCCATGACAGCCGAACTGATTATCGATGCACGCAATGCCACGGGCGAGAGCCCGGTCTGGCACCCCCAGGAACATGCCTTGTACTGGGTGGACATTCCGGTAGGCCGCCTGCACCGCTGGCAACCGGATGGCCAGACCCAGCACTGGACCGCAGACGAAATGCTAGGCTGCATTGCCCGCAGCCACCAAGGCCATTGGCTGGGGGCCCAGGAGAGCGGGATCTTCCACCTCACCCCCCAGGCAGACGGCCGCCTGCTGGCCGGCAAGCGTGCCAGTGTCGAACACGCCAGGCCCGGCATGCGCTTCAATGACGGGCGCTGTGACCGCCAGGGACGCTTCTGGGCCGGTACGATGCAAACCAGCATGGCCGCCGAGCCGGTGGGTGCCTTGTACCGGTATGACGCGATGGCAGATGGCACGGCAGGGCCATTGCAGGCACGGCTGGGCACATTATCCGTTCCCAACGGCATGGCGTTCAGCCCGGACGGCAAAACCATGTACGTCTCCGACTCACACCCGAACGTGCAGATGATCTGGGCTTTCGACTACGACAGCGACAGCGGCAGACCGCACAACCGCCGGGTCTTCGTCGACATGAACCAGCACCCCGGCCGGCCGGATGGGGCTGCGGTAGATGCCGAAGGTTGCTACTGGATCTGTGCGATCGATGCCGGCCAGGTACTGCGCTTTACTCCCGACGGCAAGCTGGACCGCGCCCTGCCGCTACCGGTGAAGAAACCTACCATGTGCGCATTCGGTGGCCCGCAACTGGAAACGTTGTTCGTGACGTCGATTCGCCCGCAAGGCATCGACCTGAGCGACCAGCCCCTGGCCGGTGGCGTATTCGCATTGAACCCAGGCGTCAAAGGCTTGCCGGAGCCCATCGCCAAGGGCTGAATGAAGCCAGGCAGTGGCTGTTTCAGGGGCAATGCGCCCATCGACGAGATGCTGATCAGCGGCGTGAGCTTGCACCCAGCCAACGTTGATCAGCAGCAACGCCACGCACCACTGCATCGGCGTGCGGGTATGCCCGGTGAGCATGGCGATGGATGAACACCGCCACCAACCCCACGGCGATCTTCAACTGGCGATGGCCGGACAGGTGCGTTACTCAAGCAGCGACGCCTCGTTCGCCATCATCGCTGACCTCGAACTGCCCGACCAGTTTCTGCAACTTGCCAGCATCCACCCGCACCTTCTGCGCGCTACTTTGCAGCACCACCGCCGTCTGCCGCATCTCGCTGGAGGACTGGTTGACCTGCTCGATGGTCTTGCCGTATTCCACGCTCCGCCGGTTGAGCTGCTGGATGATCGCGAACATGCCTTCCACTGCCTGGTGCAGCTGAACGTTCTCGGACGAGGCGTCTTCGGCGAGGCGCAGGCTGTTGTCGACGTCCTGAACACCCTGCTCCATGAAGCTGACAGCCTGGCGGGTTTCGCCCTGGAGGCTCTCGACCATGCAGCGGATGTCCTCGGCGGCGCGGGCGGTTCTCGCGGCCAGGCTGCGCACCTCGTCGGCCACCACCGCGAAGCCACGGCCATGCTCGCCGGCACGCGCCGCTTCGATGGCGGCATTCAGCGCCAGCAGATTGGTCTGGTTGGTGATGTCGCTGATCAACCCGGTGATGTTGTCGATTTCGACCATACGGCTGTCAAGGCGCTGCACACTGGAAGACGAACGCGCCACCACATCGCGAATCGATTGGGTGCCTGACTGCACCGCCAAATACTGCTCGCGGGCACGGCTGACCACTTCGTCCATGGCCTGCTTCATCTGCTCAGCGCTGACCGAGGCCTGCTGCAGTTCGCCAAGTTGCTCCTCCATGATGATCATCATCTGGTGCACCGCATCGGCCACGTCGGCGGAGCTCACGCTGGCCGCCTGGCTGCGCCCAAGCATCATCTGGTTGGTACTGCCGACCGTGCGGCTGGCCTTGACCACCTGCCCCACCACAGCGTCCAGGCGGTCGATGAAACTGTTGATCCAGCGCGCCATGTCGCCGCTCTCGTCGTTGCCCAGGGTGCTGATATCCAGGCGCTGACGCAGGTTGCCTTCACCCTCGGCGATGGTACGCAGCACGCCGCTCATGCCATTCAACCTGGCAGCCAGGCGCCTGGGCCCCAATATCCCGAACAACAGCGTGGCGCCGAGCATGCTCAAGGCCAGAATGACATCGTTCAGCGCTTGCGACAGGCCGGCATAGTGCTGCACCAGGTAGTTGCAGCCGAATACCCCGGCCATGGTCGCCACACAGGGTTTCATCAACCCGTAGCTCAGTGAGCGGCGCCGGTAGACCTCCTCCAGGTCGGCTTCGCACATCATGCCCCAGCGGTCGGGCGAGCCCGGCAACTGAAAGGTCACGCCCTTGCCGACCACCGGCACATGGCGGTAGTCCGAATACCCCGGGTAGGTCACGAACAGGTTGGCACCACGCCGGATGGTTTCCCTTACCCCAGGGTGCAGTTCGCCCGTGGAGGGGTCGGTGAAGCGCAGTTCCAATTCGGTATGGCGCTGGACCTGTACCGTGGACCAAGGCGTGTGCACACCACTTTTGAGGTTCTCGCCATGGGTGAAGGTACCGTCCTCGAAGCGCGAACGCGACAGGGCCGTGCCGGGCTGGATGGCCGGGTCGAAGCGCGACTGCGCCATGAACAGGTAGTTGTCGCCCGACTCGGCGAAAATATGCCCGGCCTCGCGCTGGATCAGGTCGCCCAAAACATCGTTGGGTACACGACCGCACAGGCAGCCAAGGACTTTGCCGCCGGCCTTCACGGGCTGATAGAACATCAGCGTGACTTCGTCGTGAAAACGCGACGACGACGGGCCGATGCTCAGGGTCAGGGGGTCGCTGTAGGGACCATGCAGAAACGGCGCCTTCAGCCCTTGGGCCAGCGCCGAAGTCTGCTCGATACGTGGCGTACCCCGTTGTGGCCAGGTCGAGGTGATGAGGCTGCCAGCAGCATCGACGACAAACAGCTCGGAAAAGTCTTCGGCCTGCGCCAGCTTGTCCCGCAACAACGCGCTGTCGGGTTGCGCGAACCCTTGCGCCAGTTGTTCCGCCAGTTCAGCCAAGTGCTCCCACTGTTCGCGGGCCCAGTCCTGCAGCAAACGCACGCGGGTCTGGGCAATGGCTTCAAAGGTTTGCTCGATCTGCGGGTAGCTCGACCGGTTGACGTGGCAGGCCCAGCCCATGCTGAGCTTTCCAGTTTTACCGAACCAGGGCAGCCAGCCCTTTTCACTCGATGACAACTCCATGGACCCACTGGAAAGCGACATTATCTTCACCATACGCGACATCAAATGGCAATCTGATAGCAAGTCGCACGCCAACGGCGGGAGGGGTGATTATTGGGGAATTACCGGCTTTTAATGCACAGCCTTTGTGCAGGACCGCTACGGGATAGCCTTGCATGCACCAGCGAGGGGCAATATGGCTGCAATCAGGCCCTTGACTGAATTGTGGCAAAGAGACGCCAGAACTGCTCGCAGATCGCACAACAGTTCGATAATCGCACAAATTCCACCAAACCCTCTCTACTGTTGCCCTATCTTGCGGCACGCTATAGCGAAAGTCAGCAAGCAATTGCAAGTGCTGAATGGCCTCATCGCTTCACACGCGCCGGCCAGCCCGACAACCACAACTCCAGGAACAACCAGGAGCTCGCCTTGATCAATAAAACGTACGAGTCCATCGCCAGCGCGGTGGAAGGGATCACCGACGGATCGACCATCATGGTCGGTGGCTTCGGCACTGCCGGCATGCCGTCCGAGCTGATCGATGGCCTGATCGCCACCGGCGCCCGCGATCTGACCATCATCAGCAACAACGCCGGCAACGGCGAAATCGGCCTGGCCGCCCTGTTGATGGCGGGCAGCGTGCGCAAGGTGGTCTGCTCGTTCCCGCGCCAGTCCGACTCCTACGTGTTCGACGAACTGTACCGCGCCGGCAAGATCGAACTGGAAGTGGTGCCCCAGGGCAACCTGGCCGAGCGCATCCGCGCAGCGGGCTCCGGCATTGGCGCTTTCTTCTCGCCGACCGGCTACGGCACGCTGCTGGCCGAAGGCAAGGAAACCCGTGAAATCGATGGCCGCATGTACGTGCTGGAAATGCCGCTGCACGCCGATTTCGCACTGATCAAGGCCCACAAAGGTGACCGTTGGGGCAACCTGACCTACCGCAAGGCCGCACGCAACTTCGGCCCGATCATGGCCATGGCCGCCAAGACTGCCATCGCCCAGGTCGACCAGGTTGTCGAACTCGGTGAACTGGACCCGGAACATATCATCACCCCGGGTATCTTCGTCCAGCGCGTGGTCGCCGTTAACGGCGCTGGCGCTTCTTCGCTTGCCAACGCTGTCTGAGGCCTGCCATGACCATCACCAAAAAGCTCTCCCGCACCGAGATGGCCCAGCGCGTGGCCGCAGACATTCAGGAAGGTGCCTACGTAAACCTGGGTATTGGCGCACCGACCCTGGTGGCCAACTACCTGGGTGACAAGGAAGTGTTCCTGCACAGCGAGAACGGCCTGCTGGGCATGGGCCCAAGCCCGGCGCCGGGCGAGGAAGACGATGACCTGATCAACGCCGGCAAGCAGCACGTGACCCTGCTGACTGGGGGTGCCTTCTTCCACCATGCCGACTCGTTCTCGATGATGCGCGGCGGCCACCTGGACATTGCTGTGCTGGGCGCATTCCAGGTGTCGGTGAAAGGCGACCTGGCCAACTGGCACACTGGCGCCGAAGGTTCCATCCCTGCCGTGGGTGGCGCGATGGACTTGGCCACTGGCGCGCGCCAGGTGTTCGTGATGATGGACCATTTGACCAAGACGGGTGAAAGCAAGCTGGTGCCTGAGTGCACCTACCCGCTGACTGGCATCGGTTGCGTCAGCCGTATCTACACCGACCTTGCCGTGCTGGAAGTGACGGCTGAAGGGCTGAAAGTGGTCGAGATCTGTGCAGATATCGACTTTGATGAGCTGCAAAAGCTGAGTGGCGTGCCGCTGATCAAGTGATCGTCAAAACCGCGCAGGCATCCGCTGGCCTGCGCGGTTTAGTTGCAAGAATGGCCTTGGGTCACACTGCGGCCCCAAGGTTCTCAGCTGCGCAGCAAAAATCGCCGGTGCCGCCATGCGGCCCGACCCTGGCGCAAGGCCTCCCCTACAGGGCTTCAGGCTTCGCCCACGCACGCCCGCACTTCGACTTCCACAGCCTCCCAACACCAGCGCCGAAGCCACGGTTGAACGTGGGCGTTCGTGTACCAGCGTGCCCGGGATCAGGCTTGCCCCTGTGCGGGGAAGGTAGCGACGCACAGGTGAGAGGGGCGATGACGGCGCGTTGAAATCGCAAGGCGACGCCGCGCTTACGGGATGCTTTTTGATCCATCGACGGTTATAACCTAATAACGAACAAGTCTATTTGGCTATAAAAAAATCTATATGCTGGCTGTATCCGATAACGGGCAAAGTTGGGCAGTCGAGTAGCGTATGGATGTAGGTTCTTTTGGTTTTACCATTGCGGGACTGGTCGTGGGTTTCATCGTCGGCATGACCGGCGTCGGCGGCGGTTCGCTGATGACCCCGATCCTGTTGTGGTTCGGCATCAACCCGGCTACCGCTGTCGGCACCGACCTGCTGTATGCCGCCATCACCAAGGCCAGTGGCGTCTGGGTGCATGCGCGCAACAAGAACATCGACTGGAAGATCACCGGGCTGCTCAGCCTGGGTAGCGTACCTGCCGCGGCGCTGACCCTGTGGTTCCTCAGCACCCTGCATACCGACACCTCGGCGCTCAACGCGATCATCAAGCAAGGCCTGGCGGTAGTGCTGATCCTGACCGCGCTGGCCATCTTGTTCAAATCGCGCCTGCAGGCTTTCGCCAACCGCCACGCCGGTGATCACTACCACCTCAGCGACCGCAGCCTGAACACCCTGACTGTGCTGACAGGCGTAGTGCTGGGCGTGATGGTTACCCTGACCTCCATCGGTGCTGGTGCCCTGGGTACCGTGGCGTTGTTCCTGCTGTACCCATTCCTGGTTACTCGCCGCCTGGTCGGTACCGAAATAGCCCACGCCGTGCCGCTTACCCTGGTAGCAGGCCTGGGCCATGCCGGCATGGGCAACATGGACTGGTCGCTGCTGGGCTACCTGCTGCTGGGTTCGCTGCCGGGCATTTATCTGGGCAGCCACCTGACGGGGCGTATCTCCGACCGCGTACTGCGCCCATGCCTGGCTACGATGCTGCTGCTGATCGGGTACAAGCTGGGGTTCTGACCGTCAGCCAAGGCGCAGCCGCCACTGCCCGGTAAAGCTCAACTCCAGGCGTGACAGCGGCAACACGTCGATACGCTGACTGGCTTCCATCGGGCAACCCAATAGCTGCACCAGCATCGCACGCATGACCATCGGGTGAGTCACCGCCAGCCACTCACCCGGCCTGTCGAAGGCCGCCAGCCAGGCGGCCATGCGCATGCAAAGCGCGGCAAACGACTCCCCTCCATGCACCACGCTGGCCGGGTCCTGCAGCCATTCTGCCAACGCCTGCGTGTGCTCGGCTTGCAGCTGCTTCAACGACAAACCTTGCCAATGCCCCAGGTCGCAGTCAGCCAATGCTGGCTCGACCTCTACCGTGCCTGACAAGCAAGCTGCCGTCTCGCGGGCACGGCGCTCTGGCGCCGTCAGCATTTGCAGGGCAGGCAGACTGGCAGCGGGCGGACACGCCAGCGGCAGGATGACATCGTCCACGCAATGCAGGCGCCCGGTCTTCTGAGCCTGGGTCAGGGCATGGCAGATCAGGGTCAGGCGGATAGCTTTCACCAGGCGTTTCTCGCAGCAGGCTGGGGCGCATGGTTTAGCATGCCGCAACGCGTTTGGCTGCAACAATATCGATTGATGACAGCCATTACGGCGATCTGCCACCATGAATTACTGCACTTCCGTTTCGTCCCAGAAGTGACCAATCACAACAGGGACGTCGACGCATGACCGATATGACACGTCGCTCGCTGGTGGGCCTGGGCATGGCCTTGCCGCTGCTCGGGCAGATCAACTGGGCCAACGCTGCACCACCCTCTCCGGCCGCCGACAGCGGCCCAGTACGCATCAACTACAATGAAAGCCCTTGGGGGCCGAGCCCCGCAGCATGCGAAGCGATGCGCGAAGGCATTGACCAGTGCGGGCGCTACCCCTACGAAGCGCAATACCAATTGATCGACACGTTCGCCGCCAAGCACGGCCTGGCGTCGGACCAGGTGCAAGTGTTCTGCGGCTCGAAACTGGCGCTGCAGCACGCGGTAATGGCTTTTACCGGACCTCGCAGTCTGGTGGTGCCCGAACCCTCCTACGAAGCGCCAGCCGAGGCGGCCAGCGGGCGAGGTAGCCAAGTGCACCGGGTTGCCCTGACCGCCCGCCACGCCCACGACATCGACGCCATGCTGGCGGCTGACCGCGCACCCGGGCTGATCTACCTGTGCAACCCCAACAACCCCACTGGCACGCTTACCCCGCGTCAGGACATCGAGCGCCTGCTTGCGCGCAAGCCGACAGGTAGTGTGGTGGTGGTGGACGAGGCCTACATTCATTTCAGCGATGCGCAAAGCTGTATCGACCTGGTGAGGGAAAACCCCGAACTCCTGGTGTTGCAGACTTTTTCCAAACTGTACGGCATGGCGGGCGCGCGCCTGGGCCTGGCGATCGGCCAGGCGCCGCTACTGAAGCGGCTGGAAGCGTATGACGGCGAGAACGTCGCCCCGGCGCCTACCTTGCTGGCTGGCCTGGCGAGCCTGCAGGACCGCCAGCTGGTGGCTCAGCGCAAGGCCGCCAACGCCCATCTGCGCGAACAGACCGTTGCCTGGTTGGCCGAACGCGGCTGGCGCTGTACAGCGTCGCAGACCAACTGTTTCATGATCGATATGCGCGGGCCTGGGCAGCCGGTAGTCGAGCGCCTGGCCAGGGAAGGTGTGCTGGTCGGGCGGATCTGGCCCAGCTGGCCCAACTGGGTGCGGGTGAGTGTGGGCAATGACCAAGATATGCAACGCTTTCGCACAGCGTTTGCCAAGGTGGTAGCGGGCTGAACGCATCGGCCCCATTGCCGAGCCAGCTGCCACAGGCACTTCACAAGCCTGAAGAGCTGCAGTAGCCCAGCGGGGGCTGGCTTGCCGGCGATGCACCCAGCTCAGCCGAGCATCATTACCGCCCCCCACACTGGCAGCGCCATCACCAGCCCCACCGCCAGCTTCGGCCAGTACGGCAGTAGCATTACCAGCAGCATCCCCGCCAGCGATATCGCCCCTAGGCAGGCCACAGGCCCCATAGCCCAACCCCACGCCTGGGCACACAGCACCAGGCTGACCAGCAAGGCAAGCCACCCGGCCCCACGCAAGACGACCCGCAGCAGGCGTGGGCAGGCCCGATTCCAGACGTGCTGGTAATGCCGCTCCAGCCCTTGGCACAGCCCAAGCATTCCGGCGTAGGCAAACAACATCCCGCCTGTAATCCACATCATCATGCCCCGGCCTCCATCCGCCGCCCTGCCCTGGCCTTGTGGGGTGCCGGTTGTGCTTGCCGAACCCGCCAGGCCACCAGCCCAAGCAACGCCCCCAGTGCCAGCGCACACGCCACAACCCCCAGGCGCATCGGGTCGTCCAGGCCGCCGAATGCCCCCAAGCCAATGCACAGCAACGCCGTCAGCAGCAGTTGCTCGACCCACGCCCGGCGCGCCGGCCTGACACCCGCATGCAGCAGCGCCAGCAACCAGATTCCAAAGAATGCGCGCACCTCCCAGCTCTCCCGCTGCAGCAACTCCACCGGCAACAGGCGGTTGACCCACAGCAGCCCCACACATGCCAGCAGCAAACCGCTGATAAAGCCGACGTTACACACCTCGGCCAAGCGGTACCCCCGGCGCGCTGAAGGCTCGGCGGTATCAGTGGCGTATTTACGCCCGCGCTTCACGCAGAACAGCACAAGGCCGCTGGCGATCATCAGGCAGCTGACCAGCCCGCAGATGAAATACAGCCAACGCAGCGGGTAGCCACCAAACTGGGCGAAGTGCAGGCCGACCATCACCCGCTGGGTAAGGGGTACCGCACGCCACTCCGGCACGTCACGAAGCAGTTGCCCGCTGACGCCATCGAAGACCATGGCCTGGCCCTTGGCCAGGGCAATACGGTTGCCTAGCCCAGGGCGGATCTCGATACGCGCCGCTGCGGTGTTGGGGTTGCGAATGTTCAAACCGGCGAGTGGCCCCAGCCGGGCCTCGGCCAGGGCCAGCAGCGGCGCCACATCGACCAGCCCAGCGGGCTCCCTGGCCAGACCACGAGGCTGCTCCAGGCGGGTATTGCCCTGCGCCTGGAAGTAGGCGCGGCTGTCGCCATCGAACAGCGCATCGACCCCGGCCGGGATGTAGACCAGCATGAAGATCACCAGGCCGGTGTAGGTGATCATCAGGTGGAACGGCAGCAACAGCACTGCGCTGGCGTTATGGAAATCCAGCCACGAGCGCTGGCCTTTGTTGGGCCGGAAGGTGAAAAATTCCTTGAAGATCTTCTTGTGGACGATAATGCCGCTGACCAGCGCAGCCAGCATCACCAGGGCCAGCGCGCCGACCACGAAAATGCCCCAGTTGCGTGGCAGGTCGAGGGTGAAGTGGAAGCGGAAGAAGAAGTTGCCGCCGACACTATCGCGCACGTCGATCACCGCGCCGGTGCCAGGGTCGAGCTGCACACCCCCGCCATGGCGCCGCTCTCCGGTAGACACGCGCAACCCGGGCGAGCGCTCGCTCGGCAGGCTGATGTTCCAGTTGCCGGCTTGCGGCTCGTGCGCCTGCAGGTAGGCGATGGCGCGCCGGGCAGCATCGGCCTGGGTTACCTGGGTAGCCGGAATTTCCGGTTGCATCCAGTGGTTGAGTTCCTTGTCGAACACCGCCAGCGTACCGGTGACGAAGATGGCGAACAGCAGCCAGCCGAAGATCAGCCCGGCCCAGGTGTGCAGCCAGGCCATCGACTGGGTGACGGTCTGCTTCATGCCAGCCACCCCAGCGCTTGTGGCCAGAAGCCGACCAGGCTCAAGGGTACAGCCAGGGCAAGCGGCGCCCAGGCGCGCAGTGCATTACGGCAGGCAAAGGCCCAGAGCATGGCGACGGTGTAGAAAATGAACGCCGGCAGGGTCGCGACGATGACCGCATCGCTGGCGGGCAGCGGCAGGATGCGGGCCAGGCAGGCGCTGGCGGCATAGCTGAAGGCATAGCCGCCGAGCAACGCCGCGCAACTGCGGGAGAGGATCTGTAGCCAGGCAGGGGCTTTGATCATCGGAGGTTCCTTGAAGTCCGGTGATGAGGCCGCAGCTGCTATGCGGCCCTCGGATCAGAAGTTGATATTCAGCGCAGCAAACACCGCCCTGCCCGGCTGGTTATAGGTATTGGCCCCCGAGGTGCTGGCGTTGCCGCCACGCAGGATCTGCTTGTCGAACACGTTGTTCACCCCAACCCGTACGTCGTAGTTGGCGTTGAACTTGTACCCGGCGCTCACGTCCACCAGGCCATAGGCCTCTACATCTTCCTGAGCGGTCTCGTCGTAGTCCTGCTCGGTGCGGTAGTTGTAGGTCGGCGATTTCTGCTTGCCGAACCAGGTCCCCGCCACCTGGAACGACAGCTGTTCGGTAGCGCGCCAGTCAAGGGTGGTGTTGACGGTGTATTCCGGGATCACTGACAGCGGCTCGCCGGTCTCGCGGTTGTCGTTGTCGAGCATCCAGGTCAGGTTGGTGTTCCAGTCCAGGGTCGGACTCAGCTCGATGAAGAAGTTGCCTTCTACACCTTCCACCCGCGCTTTGCCGGCGTTGTCCCACTGGGTCACGCGGCTACCGGTGCCAATGGTGTACAGCACATCGGTGTCACCGATGATCTTGTTCTTGTAGTCGTTGCGGAAGTAGGTGGCACTGGTGCGCCAGCTGCCACGGTCGTAGAGCAGGCCGATTTCCTTGTTGACGCTGATCTCGGGCTTGAGGTCGGCGTTCCCCTGCAGGTAGCAGCCACCGTTATTGGTCTGCTGCACGCTGCAGCCATTGCCACGGCTGTACAGCAGGTAATTGGGGTTGGACTGGTACAGGTTCGGCACCTTGTAGGCTCGGGCAATGCCGCCCTTTACCGACAAGGCTTCGGTCAGTTTGTGAGACAGGTTGAAGCTGGGGCTGAAGTTGTCGCCGAAGGTTTCGTGGTGGTCGAAACGCAGGCCCGGAGTAAGGGTGGTATCGCCGACGATGATGTTGTCCTCGACAAATACCGCGTAGCTGCGTGCCGTCATCTTCGAGCTGCTGCGATCAAAACCCACCAGCCCGCCAGTGCTGGTGGGGTCGGAGCTTTGTGGGCGCAGCGAGCCTTGGTCATTGAGGGCTTCGTACAGGTACTCGCCACCGAGTGTCAGCACATGCTCGGTGCTGCCCATGGCAAATGGCAGGTTCACCTCGCTGCTCAGGCGCGTATTGCGCAGGCGCGACATCGCCCCTCCCTCGTCGCTGGGCGCGCCTTCGGTACGCCCGGCCAGGCCCTCATTGAGGCGCCAGTTGCGTACGTATTCGTAGGCCAGCGTGGTCTTGCTGGTACCCCAGGTGAAATCCCCCAGGTGGGTCAGGTCGTAGGTGCTGCGCTGCATCACGTTGGTTTCGTGACCGTAAAGGCTGGAAACGAAGTCGACGTCACCCCCGCCGTTGCTGTTCATGGTGTCGCCGGCAAAGATATTGCCCTGGCGACTGTAGCCGGCGCTGGCTTCCAGGCGGTGCTCATCGTTCAGTTTCCAGCTCAGCAGGCCATTGATGTCCTTGTTGCGCACCCCTTCACGGCCTGCTACCAGGGCACTGGTGGCGTGGCCGGCGTTGATGTCCAGATCATCGGCGTCGGTCTTGGCCAAGCCTCCGTACAAGCGGAAGCCGAGGTTGTCGGTAAGGCCACCGCCAAGGTTGAAGTTGGCGCGGCGGCTGGCGCCTTCGGCGCTGTCTTCGGGCATTTGGGTGTACAGGCTGACACTGCCTTTGAGCGCATCGGTGGGGCGCTTGGTGATGATATTGACCACCCCGCCCATGGCGCCGGAACCATAGCGTGCAGCGGCCGGGCCACGGAGGATCTCGATGCGCTCGACCGCTTCGGCCGGCACCCAGTTGGTTTCGCCACGGGTATCACGGTCGCCGTTCCAGCCGTAGCGCACAGCGTTGCGCGCGCTGGACGGCTTACCGTCGATGAGGATAAGGGTGTTTTCCGGGCCCATGCCGCGCAGGTCGATCTGGCGGTTGTTGCCCCGGGCGCCACTGGCGCTGTTACCGGTGAGGTTGACGCCGGGCTCACGGCGGATGATATCGGACAGGTCATTGGCCGGTGGGTGGCGCTTGATGTCTTCGGCGGTGATGATTGACGAACCCAAGGCCTGGCGGGCCTCGCGTTCGGCAGTGACCAAGGTGTTCTCGATCACCAGAGCGTTGTCGGCCAGCGGTACTTCCAGCACTTCACCCCCATGCTGATCTTCGGCGTCCGCCGCAGTGGCCATCATGGCCGGTGACGCCAGCGCGACGAACGCCAGGGCCAGGCTATTAGGTGAAGTTCTGTGCTGCATGGTACATCTCCTGCGATTCATGAGCGAAAAGGCACATCCTTGTCACGAACCGGGAGCCATCGCCCACCGGCCCGCAAATACAATCTGGCGGCCAACAGGGGAGGTAAATATAGGGAGCTTCAAATGCGAGTAAATCTTATTTACGAAGTTTACATGTTTGTAACGGAACTTTGCTGGACCCGCGGGATAGAGCCGTTGCCGTGACCAAGTCGACAGGGGGCCGAAGATCACCCCGATCAGCAGCCCGGCGATCTCGCCAAGGCTGCACGTGGTGGCGGGTGCAATGCATCGGCTGCTTTGCGGGGGCAGACAGGCAGGGGTAGCAAGCGCCACGCTGGTGGGGCTTACGCTGTTGCGCTGAGCCCTACCAGCCTGCCTTTGCTTCCCATCGAGACGCTACGCCAGCGCTGGCTCTTGCTCCAGCAACGACCAACCGCCCTGCCCATCCACCTCCAGTCGATGGGTATGGAACCCTGCCAGCGTGCTACGGTGCCCGACACTGACCAGCAGTGCACTCGGCAACTCCGTACGCAGCAGCGAGTACAAGGCGTGCTCAAGCCCTTCATCCATCGCCGAGGTCGACTCGTCGAGGAACACCACCTGCGGCCGGTTGAACAGCACCCTGGCGAACGCCAGGCGTTGCTGCTCACCTACGGAGAGGATGTGTGACCAGTCGCGGTTGATATCAAGGCGTTCGGCCAGGTGGGCCAGGTTGACCTGGCGCAGCGCCTGCTGCATTCGCCCTTCATCCTCCGGCTTGCCGGCTGCCGGATAAGCAATGACGGTACGCAAGTCACCCAACGGCAGGTACGGGCGCTGTGACAAGAACAAGGCCTGATGACCCATTGGCCGCCTGACCTCACCATCGGCATACGGCCAAAGGCCGGCCAAGGCACGTAGCAGCGTGGTCTTGCCGCTGCCCGATGGCCCTTTGATCAATAGTGCCTGACCGGCATGCAGGCTCAGCTCAAGGTCGGAGATAAGGGCATGACCGTCCGGGCGCAACACCTGCAGGCGAGCGATCTGCAGCACATGTGCCTGTTGCTCGGTGAACACCCTGGGCAAGGCACTCGCTTGCTGATTGGCATCCAGGAAGCCCGTCAGACGATCGAGGGTGGCGCGGTACTGGGCGAATGCATCATACGATTCACGGAAGAACGACAGCGAATCCTGCACCTGGCCAAACGCCTGGGAAGTCTGCATGACATCCCCCAGCTTGATCGCCCCACTGAAAAAGCGTGGTGCCTGAAGAATGAAAGGGAACACCACGGCAACCTGGCTGACGCCCAGGTTGAAACCACTGAACTTGAGGCTCCGGAACACCAGCGCCCAGGCATTCACAATCAACGCAGCAAAGCGGCCCAGCAAAGTGCCCCGCTCGACCTGAGCACCTTGGTAGAAAGCGATGTTCTCGGCATTCTCACGCAGACGCATCAGCGCGTAGCGGAAGTTGGCGGTGAGTTTTTCGTTGAGGAAGTTCAGGCGGATCAGTGGGCGGCCGAGACGGAAGGCGATCCAGGTAGCCACGATGACATACAGGTATACGGCAAACACCATCGCCCGGGGTATCTCCACCCCGCCAACCGCCAGGGGGGCCGACAGCCCCCACAGAATACCGGTGAATGCCACCAGCGAGACCAAAGCACTGACCGCACCCAGGGCCAGGCTAACCGAGTTGCTGACAAAGGCGTTGACGTCCAGCTCGATCCGCTGGTCAGGGTTGTCCACGGGCTCGGCGAGGAACTGGCCACGGTAGTAGGCGTCACCGTGCATCCAGTCGTGGGTGAGGCGCTCGGTCAACCACTCGCGCCACTTGATGCTGAACGCTTGGGTCACATAAAAGGTGAACAGAGAGCGCAGCACGTGAATGGTAGCCAGTATCGCGAACACCCCGAGCAGGTACCAGAAGGCAGCTTGGTCAAGGCCCTGCAATGCGCTGTAGAAGCCGTTGTACCAGAACGAGAACAGCACATTGAGGCGGACTGAGAACAGCGTCAGCACAAGCAGCAGGGCAAACACCAGCAACGGTCGCCAGCTGCGCCTGAAATTGAAGTAGGGCCCGGCAAGCTGCCAGAACTGGCTGCCCCAGCGGGTGTAACGTACGGCCAGTAGGGCGGCGGCCGTGAAACCGATAAGCGTGATGAACGAGGCGATTGCCAGCCAGCTCAGGCTCTCTTGCAAGGCCTGGTGCCAGTTCATTTCCATGGTAGGTATCCGTGCAGGGTATTTCCGCGAGCGTAGCATTGCCCTGCGATTCTTCAGACATAAATGACGCTTATTTCATTTTCGTTTTGGGGTTATGCAGCCGCTCCTACAGGGGACTGCGGGTGGCATGGTTTTCAGGCAACAAAGACAAAACCCCTACCTGCATGTGCAGATAGGGGTTTTGCGAAATGAATCTTGACGATGACCTACTCTCACATGGGGAAACCCCACACTACCATCGGCGATGCATCGTTTCACTGCTGAGTTC